>JAYZFP010000065.1:0-79846 GCA_036336715.1 Planctomycetota bacterium | reverse complement strand
TACTGATTAATGTGAACATTAACAGCAAAGCCATCATTTCGAACAGCAAAAGCGTATCGCGTGATGTGTTCGATGGTTTCCGAATAGAAATTCACGCTACCGTCACAAAGAACAGCCTGTGCACCCGCTGGGTGGTTGGAGCTCCACTCGTGACAACGACGATCGTTCCACTGGTCCCATGCAGGGTTCAGGTCGTTCATCGGGTTACGCATGACGTTGGTAGCACCCAGTGGGCACATCCAGGCAGCGTCGTCCGTTTCGTTCTTGTCCAGACGGGTCGTGGAAGGTCGGTAACCTCTCCA
Source organism: Planctomycetota bacterium (assembly GCA_036336715.1). Taxonomy (GTDB): domain Bacteria; phylum Planctomycetota; class Planctomycetia; order Pirellulales; family Pirellulaceae; genus JABAAE01. The sequence goes on along the minus strand of JAYZFP010000065.1, from coordinate 79,544 downwards.
GTGCATGTCTTCGAATGCCAGAACGGTGTTGGAGGTTCCATCCAGAACCGCAGCCATCTTCACAGAACCCCAGTACTTGAAGATTCCGTTGCAACGCTGGTAATCCGAGTACCATTCACCATTCACCCAAGGAGTACCGGCACCCAGGCCACCACCCTTGACGAAACAGTTTGGAAATTCCGGGGGACCATCGAAATCAGGTACCGCTCGGCAGTCTTTCCAACCACCCCACCAGTGACCCATGTTACCGACATAGTCGGTGTGAGCAGCTTTGCCGGAACCTGACCAGCGATAACCGTGCACCTGGTTACGCTCCAGGACACCCTCGTAACCGGACGAAGGACAGATCAGGCCTGGAATGACTTCCTGCCTCAGGCTACGGTTCGTGGTACCGTCCCCATTGATGTCTTCATCGTTGAAGTTGCCATCGAGGGTGTTGAATTCGAACTTGTCGTAAAGATTGTTCTGCTCCATGTAAGGGAGAGCAATCACGATCCATGAGAATTGATTCCATCTCTGACCACCGTCGGGGTAGCCTGGAATGGATCGGGGATGTCCTGGACCGGCGTTATTGTTTCCACAATTCGCGTTCCACGGAAAGCGTTTTTGCGTGTCATGATAGTTCTGACACGCCAAGCCCAATTGCTTCAGATTATTAGCACACTGGGTCCGACGCGCTGCTTCGCGAGCCGCCTGAACCGCCGGCAACAGCAGTGCGATCAAAATGCCGATGATGGCAATCACAACGAGCAATTCGACAAGCGTGAATGCCTGTCTCCTTGTCTGGACTTTCATAGAGTTCCTCCTGGGAGTGAGAAGACGCGTGCTTACGCGTCAGTGCGGTGCCGCCCTGCAGCGGCAGTCATTAAAAAGAACAAAAAAAGGACAAATGAAGAGCAGTGAGTTTCCGGATTCTGCGAAAAGCCCCCTTTTGGGGAGGTTTTCTGTAGCTGGCCGAGGCGACCGGTGTCAATCTTCTACCGATCCTCGGTTCGCCGCAGTCACCCTTTCTCCAGAACTTCCTGGCCTCACTAGTCTACCATTAAAATCAGAAAGGCCTATCCGTTTGGAAGCCTTTGCTTTGGTAGGTTAACTCTTGAAACGCCGGAAAGTTGTGTTCTTCCGGGCGAAAACCGTGAAAAAACAGTGATTTGTAACGCCGTGGGCGAACAAAAACCGGGAATGCCAAAAAAATAACGGGTGTTGAAAATGTCGGCCGAAAAGATGGCCGAGCTGAATTCAAATACGGCGATAAAGAATCGGTTCCACCCGTGACGCAGGCAAACCCCTAATGCAGGCAAACCCCTAATGCAGGGACACCCCTAATGCAGGGACACCCCTACAATGGCTGTTCAGCTGAATTTTCGGGCAACCACACACGCATTGTGACCGCCAAATCCGAAACTGTTGCTCAGGGCGTATTGAATTTCCCGTTCCCTGGGTGTTCGTGGAGTGTAATCGAGGTCGCAAGCGGGATCGGGTGTATCCAGGTTTGCCGTCGGAGGCACCAGGTTGTTTTTGATTGCCAGGGCCGTAGAAATCAATTCAATCCCACCGCTGGCCCCCAGCGAATGTCCGATCACGCTCTTGGTACTGCTGATGGAAAGCTTGCTGGCGTGGTCCCGGAAAACATTTTTGACAGCCTGCGTCTCCGCCTTGTCACCGAGCGGAGTACTGGTGCCGTGCGCGTTGATGTAGTCGATCTGCCCAGCTTCTACACGAGCGTCATCAAGTGCCAATTGCATCGCTTTGCCTGCACCCGTACCGTTTTCATCCGGCTGGGTGATGTGCCCGGCATCGGCTGTGCAACCAAAGCCGACGATTTCGCAGTAAATATTGGCTCCCCGCTTCCGGGCGTGCTCCAGTTCCTCGAGAACCAGGATACCAGCCCCCTCGGAGAGCACGAATCCATCGCGATCCAAATCAAAAGGTCGGCTGGCCGAAGTGGGATCGTTATTCCTCGGTGAGAGCGCCCGCATGTTGCCAAAGGCGGCCAGACCCATCCGGCAGAGAGCGGCCTCGGCACCACCCGAAATGATCAGGTCAGCTTCGCCATGCTGCAGGATTCTCAACGCTTCGCCAATCGCGTTATTGGCTGAGGCGCAGGCGGTGGCTACAGAAAAGTTGGGTCCCTTGAGTCCGTACATGATTGAAATGTTTCCACCGCCGGCATTGAGCATCAGCATCGGGATGGTGAACGGTGAAACTTTTCCAGGACCCTTGTAGAACAGTTTGTGCAACTGTTCCTCGATGGTGTTCAGCCCCCCGATCCCGGAACCAAGAATGCAACCGCATCGGCGGACATCCAGTGACGGAAAATCGAGCCCGGCATCGACAACCGCATCCATGGCCGCAGAGACGGCAAACTGGGCAAATCGATCCAGCCGCTTTGCCTCCCGCCTGTCGATTCGCTCCCCCATGTCCCAACCCTTGATCTGACCGCCGATCTTGATCTTGAACTCGGAAGTATCTATCAGATCTATTTCGGAGATACCGGATTCGCATCGGAGCGAGCGTTCCCAGAAGTCAGGGACCTCATTACTCAATGGCGTTACAAGACCCAAACCTGTAACGACGATTCGCCGCATCGCAAGCTTTCTCAAAGGAGAGGGTGATGGATTCAGTCTGCCTGAGAGGCGGACTTGATATGTTCAATCGCTTCACCGACTGTCTGGATTTTCTCGGCGGCGTCGTCAGGAATGTTGATGTCAAATTCCTCTTCCAGCTCCATCACGAGTTCCACCTGGTCGAGTGAATCCGCACCCAAGTCATTCACAAAGGAAGTCTTTTCGGTGATTTTCTCTTTGTCGGCACCAAGCTGTTCCGAAACGATCTCGACGACTTTTTCTTCAACTGACGACACAGGCATCGCCCTCCATTTTCAATATTCGAATGTGCAATATCACCAAAAAACCTGGAAATCCGAATTGCGAAAACAGTTTTTTTTGGTGCTGAAATTCTAGCCTTAATGTGTAAAGGGTAACAGCATAGAGCATTTCGTTAAACAGGGGCAAGCCCCAAAACTAGGCAGTCATCCCGCCATCAACGACCAGTAACTGGCCCGTGATGTAGGAAGCTGCGGGACTGGCCAGAAAAAGAACGCTGGCTGCAATATCCTCGGGCTGTCCCACCCTTTTTGCCGGGATGCGTTTTACCACTTCTCCCATCACCACATCTCCCAGGGCTGCCGTCATTTCGCTCTCAATAAAACCGGGGGCAATCGCATTAACGGTGATTTTTTTACCCGCCAATTCCCGACTGAGGCTCTTGGTCAGACCGATCATCCCTGCCTTGGATGCCGAGTAATTGGTTTGCCCGGGATTTCCGAGAATTCCGGACACACTGGAGATGTTGATGATCCGTCCATAACGCGCCCGTCGCATCCTTTGGGCAGCTGCCCTGGTGAACAAGAAAGTCCCCGTAAGGTTGGTGGCGATGACATCGTTCCAGTCATCATCGGTCATGCCGGCCATCAGTTTGTCGCGGGTAATCCCGGCATTATTGACAAGGATGTCGAGTTTTCCCCAATCCGAGTAAATCTGTTCCATCAGCCCAGCGACACTGTCTGCATCGGAAACGCTACAACTGAATGCGGCTGCTTCTCCACCGGCATTCTCAATTTCCTTGACCGTCTCGGCCAGTTTTTCTGCGTTGCGGGCCACGCAGGCAGTTTTGGCACCGGCTGCACCGAGAGCAATTGCGATGGCCTTACCTAGTCCCTGGGAAGCACCGGTGACCAGTGCTGTCTGACCGGACAAGTCGACTTTAAGTGATTCAATCATGTTTTTTTCCGTGAGGGCTTTCGGTTTTTCGGAATCGGTGACTGACGGTTGCTGGCACCGTTGCCCGGCAACCTGGGAGACAAATGACCTCGCCTACTCCATGACTCCCTGGCAATTGACTTTTCGATTAATCCGCTTCATCAGACCGCGGAGGACGCGACCGGGACCGACCTCGTAAAAGGTGTCAAAATCCCGCTCCAGAAAGAATCGCATCGAGTCCTCCCAGAGGACGGGCGAGCAGACCTGCCGAATCAGCAGGTCCCGGATTTCCTCAGGATCCTGGTGAGCCATGGCATCCACGTTGGAAACGAAAAGAATCTCCGGGCTCCTGATTTCAACATCTGCCAGAGCAGACGCAAGTTCATCCACAGCCGGCTGCATCAGGGGAGTGTGGAACGCACCCGCCACGGCCAGGGGAATGGTTTTCATGGCACCTGCAGCAGTCGCCGCCTCTGCGGCATTTTGACACATTTCCTCATGTCCCGAGACGACGATGTTTCCCGGGCAGAGGTGATTGGCTACCTGGAGGACTTTTCCTTCCTGGCGATTGTCGCAGCACAGCTGTTCGACAGCTTCCCGGTCCAACCCGAGAATGCTGACCATACCACTGGGCTCCAAGTCAGCGGCAGCCTGCATCGCCTGGCCCCGCTTCTGAACCAGCCGCAGTCCATCTTCAAATTCGATGGCCCCGGAAAAAACAAGAGCCGTGTACTCCCCAAGGCTCAGCCCGGCAGCAGCCTCACAGGAAAGAACGACCTCAGGGTTCTGTTGGCGCATATCCTCAAGTGCAACCAGGCTGCTGACAAACAGGGCCGGCTGACTGTAAATCGTCGAATCCAGTTTTTCAGCGGGACCTTCGAAACAGATTTTGGCCAGGTCGTAACCCAGGATTTGATTCGCACGTTCAAAGGTCTGGCGGGCAGCGTCTGAAGATTCAAACAGCGCCTTTCCCATCCCTACAGTCTGCGCACCCTGTCCCGGGAATAAAAATGCGATCTTGCTCAAGAGAAACCCTTCGGTTCAATGATCACCAGAGATGAATCGGGAGCCCAAATTCTGCTCCGCTTGCCGGTCGAATCTGCCGGTAATTGCCCGCTGGACTGGCCGCGACGACCTTCTTGTACCTGTATCGACCTACAACGAGTGGGCCGGCCTATTGTTCGTTATCTGTGTCGACGACAACCCGGCCCATGTAATAGCCACAGACGGGACAAACGACATGGGTTGGTACCGTTGTGCTGCACTTCGGGCAATTGGAGAGCTGACGGGGACGTTTCGCATCGTGCGATCGACGTTTTCCTGATCGCGAATTGGAGTGTTTTCTCTTGGGAACTGCCATGGTTCTTTACTGGATAAAGGCCTGAGTGTGGCGAATCAACCATGTTACGAAAACAGGTTCCAGCCTGTCAACGACCAAAACCGGGCAAAAACCCGAGAGACTCCCTATTTTTTTGCAGATCCGACCTGAGGGGGACTACCGGGAGCCGAAACCGAAAAAACCGCCCCCGGGAGCACCCTGCCTGTTCCCTTTCGTGGGAAAAACAACCGGCAAAACAACCCAATCGGGGGTGATTGCCTGATGCTCAAGCCTGCTGTTCCCGGGTCGTCATCCGACCGGCGGGGCAAATGCCACAGCGGTACACCCTGGTCGGCGTTGGGGGTACCGTCGCCAGTGCCAACCCCGAGGTGCCCCGTCAGTTCCCCGGAATGGCTGCTCCAGGGGCATCCGCATCCAGCTTGAACAGGGCGACTCCCAGAGGGGGCACCTGAATGCAGATCGACTCGTCACGACCATGGGCGGGGACCCGCTCGGAAATCCGGATTTCATGATTCCCCACGTTGCTGCCCCCATAGTAGCTGGAATCACTATTGAATATCTCCTGGTACCCACCCGCATGCGGCACGCCAAGCCGGTACTGATTCCTCACCTCCGGCGTAAAATTACAGACCGCGATGACCAGTTCCTTCCCCATCCCGGATCTCCGGACATAGGAAATCTGGCTTTCGGAGCAACTCTGACAATCGATCCATTCGAAACCATTCGGTTCGAAGTCGAGCTCGTGAAGAGCGGGCTCCTGCCGGTAAAGCAGGTTCAGATCGGCAACCAGTTTCTGCAGTCCCCGATGGGATTCATTTTCGAGCAACTCCCATTGGGGCTCGGTATCGTGGTCAAATTCGAGGCATTGGCCAAACTCGTTCCCCATGAAAAGGAGTTTTTTGCCGGGATGAGTCCACATGTAACTGTAAAGCAGACGCAGGTTGGCAAATTTTTGCCAGGAATCGCCCGGCATCTGGTTGAGCATCGACTTTTTGCCATGCACCACTTCGTCATGCGAGAAGGGCAGCATGAAATTCTCCGAAAAGGCATAGACCAGGCTGAACGTCAGCTCGCCATGATGATGCTGACGATGGACGGGCTCCCTCGCCATGTAACGGAGCGAATCGTTCATCCAGCCCATGTTCCACTTGAGGCTGAAACCGAGGCCCCCCTCGAACGTTGGCCTTGAGACCCCGCTGAAAGAAGTCGACTCTTCGGCAATGGTCAGTACGCCGGGATGCTCCGCATGACAGATCTCGTTGAATTGCTTGAGGAAACCGATCGCTTCCAGGTTTTCCCGGCCACCGAGTTCATTGGGAATCCATTCCCCTTCCTGACGGCTGTAGTCGAGGTAGAGCATCGAAGCCACCGCATCGACGCGCAATCCATCAACATGAAACCGTTCCAGCCAGAAGAGGGCATTGGAGATCAGGAAATTCCTGACCTCGTTGCGACCGTAATTGAAAATCAGGGTCCCCCAGTCCGGGTGCTCTCCCTTGCGAGGATCCTCGTGTTCGTAGAGTGCGGTTCCATCAAAACGGGCCAGGCCAAATTCGTCTTTTGGAAAATGGGCAGGCACCCAGTCGAGAATGACACCAATGTCGTTCTGGTGGCAGTAATCGATAAAGTACATCAGATCCTGTGGCGTACCGTACCGGCTGGTAGCCGCGAAATAACCAACTGTCTGGTAACCCCAGCTCCCCGTAAAAGGGTGCTCGGTAATCGGCATCAATTCAAGGTGCGTAAAATTTTGCTGCTTGCAATAATCGACCAGCAGATGAGCAAGCTCACGATAGTTTTTCCACCCGTTCTCTTTTTCGCTGCAGCGACTCCAGCTGCCGAGGTGCACTTCATAGACAGAAATCGGGCCCTGCAGGGGATCCTGGTCCATCCGCCGCTTCATCCATGTTTCGTCCTGCCATTGATAGTCGTTCAGGTCAGTCACCCGGGAAGCGGTCCGTGGGGGGAGTTCGCTGGCAAAGCCCTGGGGGTCCGTTTTGTCGGTCACCTTGCCCGATGCGTCACGGACCCGGAACTTGTAGAGGCTGCCCGATTCAAGGCCCGGCACAAAAATCTCCCAGATCCCGCTGGAACCGAGCTTTTTCATTGAGTGTGGGCGGGCGTCCCAGTTATTGAAATCCCCTACCACGCTGACACTTTTTGCATTGGGGGCCCAGACAGCAAAGTTGACCCCTCGTACCTCTCCGACGGTTCGGATCTGGGCGCCCATTTTCTCGTAACCCCTGAGGTGGGTCCCTTCACCAAACAGATGCAAATCGAGCTCGGAAAAAAACGAATCAAAAGCATAGGGGTCATGCATGGTGGTTAACTGACCGCTTCCATTTTCGACTTTGATGAGGTAATCGGTTGCCGCACAGGATTCCGGCAACTGCAGGGTCGCTTCGAATAATCCCGAGGGATGAATCCGCTTCATTGGGCGGGGACGGTGCTGCCCCTCGTGGCATAGCCAGACTTTTTCTGTTTCCGGCTGGAACGTCCGGATGGAAACCGCCTGTTGACCATCCTGCCAGAAGAGATGGGGCCCCAGCAGGGAAGAGGGATCCTCAAGCTCGCCGTTCAACAGGTTCTTTACCGAGTTTAACTGCAATTTCGATTTCACGTGAATCCCTGAATCCCCAAAGTTCAAAAGTTTGCCGTCCGATTGGCATGGCCGGAACGAACCGCGGGCGGTCTCCCGGAGTTCCGGGGCTGTTCCTGCGGATTTTGCAGCGTTCAGAAGGAGCGAATGGATACTGTTTGCCAGTTTGCCCCGCTCGAGTGGCGCTCTACCCCACCGCTTCCAGAGCCTGGGGGCGGATGACCCGTCGTCGCCTTTTGGAGGCGATATTCGGTGAACTCACTCCCCTTTGCCCATTGCCGGCACGATAGAATCGGCAATCCACTTCATGAAACCGGAGCGCCTGGTCGATCCTCAGCCAGAGATCACGATTCTTGATGGGGACATCTTCGCCAAACCGTTCCCACATCCAGTCGTTCTTCTTCCAGACCTGCAATGACGAATCAAATCCCCTGGTGATGTAACGACTGGGTGAGTAGAGGGTGACATTCGATGGTTGTTCGAGGCACTCCAGTCCCCGCACCACGGACAACAGGCTCAAACGGTCAACATGCCAGCCGTCTTCATGATCGAAAGCCTCAAAGGGGACACCACCATCAGTGGATTTGAGGACGAATCTCCAGATCCCGTTCTGAAATCCGAAATCGTCAAAAAAAACTTTTGCGTAACTGAATAACCAGAATTCCGGTTTCATCGCCTGACCCTGAAAAAACACCTCGCCCCGGCTCCCCGAGGTCCGCCATTTCCTGTGAAAGAGGATGACCGTCCATTGTCAAAAACCTGCTGCATCATTGCCTGGGCACATCCATCACCCTGCGAGTGCTTGGAATATAGCCCGTTAAATATTAGCTATCGGAAAGATGCTAGCTAATCGTTAAACTTTTCCCAGATTTTTCTTCCAACAACCCTTTCTCCACCAAAGGAGACACCCGGTCGGGATGAGCCTCTTCTCCCGGGGTGGGCGCGACGGTCATCAACCCAGCCGCATCAGCTAACTGGACAGCAGCTAACTGGAAATTTTGATTGCCGGAATCAGGCGACAGGTCCAAACTCGTGTGGGCAGGGCGATTTTTTTCGTTGGTGCGACGGGCCAACGCAGCCACCGATTAGACGCCCTTTTCGGCTTCCTGCCCCTTTTCTTATTTTCTCCGCAGCAAATAAAACCCCCCGGCCGCTGTCAGCAGCAGGCCGAGCGAAGCGGGTTCGGGCACGGCGGCCGCGTTGAAGGCAATGTCGATGTTGTCGATGTGAAACTGGTCCCGGGAACCGCCACCCGAAACGTCATCCCCGACCCAGCGGAAATAGAGGTTGTCACCATTGGCAAGGTTCAAACCGCTGAGGGTTGTGGATTTGGAGAATTCAAGATTCCAGCTTGCTGTTCCTGCGGCCGCCTCATCGGAGATGTAGTCAAAAAACGAAACCTGTGTGTAATTGGTGTCATCGAAGGAATACTCAAAATTGAGTGAATTGGCGCGGTTCTGATCATTGTAGACCCGCAAGTCGTAGCCGATATCAAAACTGGTGACGTTTCCACCCGTCTCATTTCTCAGTCTCAGCGTCAGGCTGCCCGGCGTGAAGTCGCTTCCTGCCGGCTGAACTCCCAGTCCGATCGAACCACCGTCAGCCGTGGCATCAAAAGCATAAATCCCGGCAGTCGTGGCGGAATTGTTGTCGGTACCCCGGGCATAATCACCGCTGGTTCCAGTCCCACCAAAGTCGAGATTTCCATCGCTGAGCCCTGTCACTTTCCACGCGTTGGAGTCCAGCCGACCGCTGGTGGAAGTACCCGCCTCAAACCCGGCACCGGAAAATTGGCCGATGTTGGAACCAGTGAGCGTCGATTCAAAATCAATCGTCGTGGTCGAACCGAGCGATGAGATGATCAGGTCCGCGGCGACGGGAGAAGCCGGCGCCAACAGGATGGCAGGCATCAGGAGCAAGAGAACGCGGCGAAGCATTTTCAAACCTTTTTAAAATTTTTGGACCGACTCCTCCTATTAAACCCATGGATCGCAAATTGAAAAGAGGCAAGCCCGTTTTTTCGCTCAATCTTCATGAACTTCCCCTGGAATCCAGGCACCGGACGAACGGAAAACCGGGTACTTGCGAAGCCCCGAACAGGTAACCCCTGGCCGGAGTTTCTCCGGTGCATCGTTTACCCGATCAATCGGCTGTTTGGGCAATCAACTGTTTGGGGAGACAGACAGTCCCTTGTATGGGTGGCAACGGGAACCTGCCAACCCTGGAAGAAAATCAGCCGATCAGGGGCTGAATGACCTTGCCATGTACATCGGTCAGCCGGTAATCCCTGCCATCAAAGCGGAACGTCAGTTTTTTGTGATCCACGCCCATCTGGTGCAGGATTGTGGCGTGCAGGTCATGCAAATGGACCTTGTTTTCGACAGCATAATACCCAAATTCATCGGTCGCCCCGTAGTGAATCCCCGGTTTGAATCCACCGCCGGCCAGGAAAACGGTGTAGCCAAACGGGTTATGGTCCCGACCGGTCCCCTGGGACGAAGGAGTCCGTCCAAACTCTCCCCCCCAAAGAACAATCGTTTCGTCCAGCAGCCCCCGGGATTTGAGGTCATGAATCAGCCCCGCAATTGGCTGGTCCACAGCGATGCAGTTGTTGGTCAAACCTTTTTTCAGACTTCCATGCTGGTCCCAGCGGTCGGCATTGACCCGTGGGGAAAAGAGTTCCACGAAGCGAACACCCTGCTCCACGAGCCGCCTTGCCAACAGGCATCGGCTGCCAAAGACCTCGGTTTGCGGATTCCCCAGCCCGTACCTTTTTCGTGTCTCCGCCGATTCGCCCGAAAGATCCATCAGGTCCGGAACCGTGGCCTGCATGCGGGCGGCCTTTTCGTAATTACGGATCACTGCGTCGAGGTGCAGCCGGGTCGGGTCGGAACGCTTCTGTTCCGCGATGGACAGAATCGCGTTCAGCTTTGCTTTCGAAATGGACTCATTCGGGTCCAATGAATTCAGATATTCCACCGGCACTGGCCCCCGCAGGAATTTCACACCGGCGTGGGAAGCCGGCAGAAACCCACTGGACCAGGTTGCCGCCCCTCCCGAAGGGGCCTGCCCACAGTCCAGTACGCAAAAGGCCGGCAGGTTGTCATTTTCGGTTCCCAGGCCGTAACTCATCCAGGACCCGATACTGGGACGCCCTGAAATCGGGTCACCCGTATGGCTGAGGTAACAGGCGGCCGAATGATTGGAGGTCGTATGGTGCAGGCTGTGCACAAACGTCAAATCATCCACACAGCTTGCAATGTGGGGAAAAAGTTCACTGACCCAGCTTGCGGATTCACCATGCTGACGAAACCGGAAAGGGGTCGGCATCGCCCGCTTGGAACTGTTGAAGACCGTTGCCGGTGTGTCAAAAGGGAGCGGCCTGCCCGCCTGTTTTGCCAGTAGCGGCTTGTGATCGAACAGGTCAATCTGACTGGGACCTCCTTCCATGTAGAGGTAAATGATGGACTTGGCCCGTGCCGGCAAGTGGGTTGCCGGCACGCGGTCCCCCCTACCGGAATCCGTATCAACCCGGCCCGCTTCGGAACCGGACAAATGGAAACCGGTCCCTCCGGCGGTCGGTGGACTCCCCGAAACCTGGCTCCCGGACAACAGTCCGTTGAGCGCCAGCCATCCGAAACCGCCCATGGACTGCTGGAGAAAATTTCGTCGCAACATGGTCATGGGTCACCTGTTCAGAATACCGCTGGTTTTCATCCAGCCTTCCACGATCTGCGGCCAACGTGAAACCGGATAGTTGGACGGTCGCAGTCCATAGCCGTGTCCGCCCCGGGGAAAGATATGCAACTCGGCATTCACCCCGGATCGTTTGAGTGCAGAATAATAGGCGACGCTGCCCAGCGAACTGACTCCGTCGTCACTGGTATGAATCAGGATCGCTGGTGGTACAGAGTCATCCACTTTGACTTCCGGAGAAAGCTCTGCCGTTCCCTTTCGGTTGAGGTAGGCGGGATAGACCAGCACCGAAAAATCGGGGCGACAGCTGACACGATCGTGCTCATCGATCGGTTCGTAGGTTTTACCTTCGTGGGCGGTACTTGCCATGGCAGCGAGGTGTCCACCGGCACTGAATCCCAGCACGCCGATCCGCCCCGAATCCACCTCGAACTCTTTGGCCCTCGATCGCACCAGTCGAATGGCCCGCTGAACGTCGACCAGGGGGAGCTCGTGTTTGGGCCGATCCTTGGAACGGGGCACCCGGTAATGCAGAACCGCAGCGGTCACACCGACGCCATTCAACCAACGGGCAACCTCGGTTCCCTCAAGGTCATAGGCCAGGATGTTGTAACCGCCACCGGGGCAGATCACGACCGCAGCTCCGCAGTTCTTTTCCGGGGGAGGCGAGTATACCATGATCATCGGTCGGGTGACCCGGGTCACCCGTTCACCAATTCTTTTGTCCACGCTGGAAATGATTTCCTGCCTGGCAGTGGCTGGTAAACCGGGAACGGATTTTCCCCAAAGATCGAATTTTTTTCCGGGAGATTTATCCACCGGTTTCACTCTGTTTTCGTTTTCCGCAGGCTGAGCGGCAACAGGCAGAACCCCGACAGCCCAGGAGAGGAAAGCCAGGAAAGCGATGCTGGATTGGGAAAGAATCATCTTGGGGAGTACCACGCTGAAACCGGGACCACTAGAATCCGTCGTTGGAGTCAACTGACTGCCAACGCTCTTATTTTAATTAACTGAACCCTTCGGACGATACCCGTGAACCGCTCGATCCTCCCTTTGCTTTTCCTGCTGATCTCTCTTTCCGGCGGAGATCTCTCCGCTCAAAAACTGAAGATCCTCTGGCAAATCACGGAAAACCTGGACTCTCCGGAAAGCGCCTATGTGGACCCCCGCTCGGGCTTTCTCTTTCTTTCCCAGATCGGTGGGAGCGGTCGGGAAAAGGATGGGCGGGGCTGGATCAGCAAACTGACCACCGACGGCCACTGGGTGGAGGAAAAATGGATCACCGGGCTGAATGCTCCGAAAGGTCTTCGGAGCCACGGAGATACTCTCTGGGTCAGCGATATCGACCGGATCGTCGGGATGAAGATCAGCAGCGGCAAAATCATTCATGACGTACCGGTTCCGGGCGCCAAGTTCCTCAATGACCTGGCCTGCGGCCCGGATGGAACGGTTTACGTCGCTGACATGATCGCCAGCAGGATTTATGCCTACCGGGAGGGCAAACTCTCCATTTTCGCAGAGGGTGAACGGATGGAAAGCCCAAACGGCCTGTTGGTTCACGACGGAAAATTGTACGTGGCTGCCTGGGGCTTTACTGACGATTTCAACCCCACCACACCCGGCCGTCTTTTTTCGCTGGACCTGAAAACAAAGAAGAAAACCCTGATCACCCGTCAGCCAACCGGTAACCTGGATGGATTGGAGATTGACCGCTGTGGCGATTTTTTCGTGACGGACTGGAAAGCGGGAAAGCTGTTCTACATCAAGAAAAACGGGGAGGCCAAAGTCATTTACCAGGGGAAAAACGGTGAGGCGGATCATGCTTACCTGCGGGAATCGGACACGATCATCATCCCTCAGATGCTGGAAAAAAAATTGACAGCCTACCGCGTGATCAAATGATCTTTCGGGCAAGCCGATACTCCTGGCGAAAGTTTGCTGCAGCAGATCCATGCCAGTGATAGAGGGGTTGGCCTGGATCCCGTTTCCACCCGGGTGGGGTCACCAGTCAAAATGGCCGGTTGCAGTACACGGTTTCTACGCTCGGACCCCTTCTACGCTCGGAACCCTTCTACGCTCGGAACCCGGGGCGTTTGTTGAGATCGTTTCCGGATCTGTCCGGTAAAGAACCACGGCAAGAGCTACATCGATTCCATCATCGGTGGGTCCGGCAGGGTCTCGCGGTAGGCGTCCAGCGTACCTGCCTTGGAATGCTCGATCCAGGGATCCATATCTTCGAAAATCTTCCCCGGTTCCTCTTCCCCATATACCCGGCCGATCAACAGGTCGGTCAGATCCTGTTTGTACTGGGGATACTGTTTCATGAACTCGGCAAAACTAAATTCGTCCGTGTAGAAAGCGTGCACCAGTTTGCGGAAAAGACCGACTCCCTCCTCGTACTCACCGGTCCACTTTCCGAGTTGGGCTTCGGAGACATCGCCCTTGGCCAAGCCCTCGTTGACGGCATCCGCCACGTACTCGCCCGACTTGAGTGCCAATAGGACTCCGGAAGAGTACACCGGATCGATGAAACTGTAAGCGTCCCCGGCCAGCACCCAACCATCGCCGGCATGCTTGCTGGTGCGGTAGGAAAACTCCTTGGCGACACGAACGTCCCCCACCAACTCGGCATCGGCTAGGCGGTCCTTGACGCCCTGGCAATTTTCCATCTCCTCGAAAAACGTCTCACGGGGCTTGCCGCGGTCCTTGAGGATCAACTCGTTGTTGGACACCAGCCCCACACTGACATTTCCGTCGGAAAGCGGAATGTACCAATACCAGGCTTTTTTACCGGTCGTGTGAAGAATGCAGGTCACTTCCGGACCATCTTTCTCCTGGTTGCGTCGAGCATTTTTGAAGTAGCCCCAGATCGCCGCTTTTTTCAGATTCGGATCCACCTGCTTGAGCGACAGCTTGTTCGCAATCATCGACTGTTGGCCGGTCGCATCGACGATCACCCGGGCACTTACCCGCCGGGTCGAGCCGTCCGCGAGCTTGAGATCAACGCCATGAGGACCTGTTTCCCTGAAATGAAGCCCGGTGACTCGCGTCTGATCGCGACAATCGGCACCCTTTTCCGCTGCATTATCAAACAGGATCTGGTCAAAGTCCGCCCGTTGAACGTGCCACGTCAGCGAGCTTTCCCTTTGATCGTGATCCTGGAAAAAGAAGGGTTTGGTCTCCTTGCCCTTTTCCGTCACGAACTGAACACCATTCTTGGTGGTGAACGTCCCTTTGGCTTTGACCTTGTCCAGGACTCCCAGCCTCTTAAGCGTCCAGTAAACCTCGGGCATCAGGGATTCACCCACGTGAAAACGGGGCATTTTTTCCCGCTCAACCAGCAGGACCTGATGACCGTCATCCGCGATGATGGCCGCTGCGGTCCCCCCTGCGGGTCCGGCACCAATCACAATACAGTCATATTCGTTTCGAAGTTGATTATTGATCTTTATCATGGTTCTCTATCCTGATTTTACCCAGCTCAAATCGCAAGGCGTCTTCCAGTCGATTGTGTACAAAATGGAAACCGTGGTCGGTCAGTTTTTTCGGTCTGACCCGTGTCCCTTCCAACAAAAGGGGGCCCGCCATCTCGCCGGCCACCAGTTTCAACAGAAAACCCGGGGCATACCCGAGTGAAGGGCGGAACAGGACCTTTCCAAGCGTTCGTGAAAAGTCGGATTGTCTGACCGGTTCCGGTGCCACGAGGTTGACCGGACCCTGCAAGTTCGGTTCCATGACCGAATAATGGATCGCCCTGAGGGTATCCAGCAACGATATCCAGCTCCAGAACTGCCTGCCACTTCCGAATCGTCCACCCAGGAAAAACCGTGAAGGTGTCACCAGCTTGGGGAGGGCTCCCCCCCTGAGCGAAAGGATGATGCCAAAGCGGAGATTCACCCGCCTCAACCCGAGCGCGTCCACCCGCCGAGTGGCTGCTTCCCAATCGACGCAGGTTTCCGGCAGGAACCCCTCTCCGGCAGCAGACGATTCGTCGAGAATTTCGTCTCCCCGGTTACCGTAAAACCCGGTGGCCGAAGCGCAGACGAAACTTTCCCGGACGAGTCCCGGATGCCGGCCCAGGTAATCACAGAGCTTTTCCGTGGCTTCGCAGCGACTGCTCCGAATCAGTTGCTTGACTCGATTGTTCCATCGATTTTCAGCGATTCCATGTCCGGCGAGGTGAATCAGGCAATCGACCGACTCGCCCGCTTCTCCAAAGCTGATTTTCCCTGTAGCCGGATTCCAACCCGGGCCCTCGAACTGGTCGGTATCAAACCGTTTCAACTTGATGATCCGATGTCCGCCACCGTCAAGAAAACTGCAGAGACGGGATCCAATCAAACCGTTGGCCCCGCTGACGGCAATGGTGCGGGTGCCTGAGGAGGCAAATTGAAAGTGATCCTGCGTGTCGGATCGGGTCACTTCCCGGCGATAGGCAAACAACTGTTCCAACTTCCCATGGGCGTACCCGCCTCCCAGCCAGTTACCCAACCATCCACCCCGCAGGCGGTAAACCACTTCGTCGTGTAGCAGGGTGGAATTGTCCCCTTTTTTCAGGAAACGGTGGGTGTGTTGCCAATTACTAAAGGGACCACCCGACATCTCGTCGTAGAACTGTTCATTCCGGACAAACTGACTATGACTGGCCTTCGCCTGAAACCAGAAAAGGGGAGCTGCCCTGGTTTTCAGGGTAACCGTTCCGTTTTCGATCCCGCCTTCCTTCCGCACAACGACCACCTGCTCCCACGGGGGTACCAACCTGTCAAAGGCGCAGCGGCATTCGTGCCAGGAAAAAACGTATTCCCTGGGAGCGTCAATCTGCACTTTTGAATCGAATTTCGGCATCGGAATCGGAATCATGAATCCGGTGTGAAATAGCTGCGAATGCATGGTTATTCGCGGTAAACCGCGATCGGATGCCCGATTTTTGTCACTATTTTCTTTTTTAATACCGTGAACAAGACACATTTCATAACAAAAGTATCGTTTTTTCTTGGTTTATCGGTCTTGATGACCTTCCCTCTGTGCGCTCAAACGGGTGAAACCGGCAGCTGGACCCAGTGGCGGGGGGCCAACCGTCAAAGCCGCGTGGATGCGAAATGGCCGGAAAAACTGGACGATTCCAACTTCAAACAGGAGTGGACGGCCGAATTTGGACCGAGTTATTCCGGTCCCATCATCTCTGGTGATCTTGTCTTTACGACGGAGACCAAGAGTAAAAAATACGAGGTTGTAACGGCTATCAACAAGAAAACGGGGCAAACCGCCTGGTCGACCGAGTGGGAGGGAGCAATGACCGTTCCCTTCTTCGCGGCCAAAAATGGGAGCTGGATCCGTTCCACGCCGGCCACCGACGGTGAAAGAGTCTATGTCGCAGGCATCACAGGTATGTTTGTCTGCCTTGACGCCACCAACGGCGATGTCGTCTGGAAAGTGGATCTGAATAAGCGATACAAGGTTTCGCGTGAGTCCTTTGGCCACGTCTGCTCTCCCCTGATCATTCCGGGAGACATGGAACCTGCGATCTACATGCAGTGTTCTGCTGGTTTCGTAAAGATGAATCGTGAAACCGGTGCCGAAATCTGGCGAGCTGCCCTCGGTAGTGGCAACATTATGACCGGTGGAGCTTTTTCATCTCCCGTTCTCGCCAATCTTGGCGGCAAAAAGCAACTGGTCATCCAGTCTCGAACGGAACTGGCCGGCATCGAACCTTCCAACGGAAAAGTAATCTGGCGACAGAAAGTTCCGGCTTTTCGCGGAATGAATATCCTGACCCCTTCTGTAGTCGGGGACATGGTCTTTACCAGTTCCTACAACAACAAGTCCTTTGGCTACCAGGTTTCCACCTCCGGGAACAACCTCTCTGTCTCTGAGAAGTGGGATTCCAAACTACGTGCTTACATGTCCTCTCCGGTCGTCATTGAAGGGCACGCTTATGTCCACCTTCAGAACAAGCAGCTGGCCTGTTTTGAGGTCGCAACCGGTAAAAACAAATGGGTCAGCCAAAGCCGCAAGCGGTTTGGAGATTACTGGAGCATGGTTGGGACGGGGGACAAAATCCTGGCCCTCGATTCTCGCGGCGTTCTTTACCTGATCGAGGCCAACCCGAACGAATTCAAGCTGCTCAGCGAAAAGAAACTGAAGACCAATGACTCATGGGCACACTTGGCCGTTGACGGTAATCGTGTCATCGTTCGTGGTCTCAAGACGCTCACCTCGTACCAGTGGAAATGAACCACCGGTGATTTCCGGTTTTGAAGAGCCGGCCGCAGGGCCGGCTCTCACCAATTTTCCGTTCTTTTGAGAACGAGATGCAAGCCGGATTGCCCTCCGGGAATCCAGCGAGGTCTCCGAGTTCTCCCTGAAAGGGCCCACCCCGCAAGAGCCCACTGCAAGAGTCCCTTGGCAATAGCGTTCAACCGTCGTCGCTGCAGATAGAGAGCGTTCCGGGTGACGATATCGAAGGTTCCAGTCCCGATTTTTTTGAACGCAGGTCACATCCGCCTCGACCTTTCCTGGAGGTGTCCTGAAAGGACTCAAATCCGGGAATTTGGAGGTTGTGCCCACGGCAGTCCTGAACAAAAACTACGGCACCCTGCGCACAAGCGATGCCGAGAAAGCGGCTTGCCCGGTTTCCGGGATCTCATTTCGATGAATCGGGTCGCGATGAATCGGGTCTTATGGAGAGACAGGACAAACAACCGGTTTGCCAATCAGTTTCGGTTCCCCTGCAACCACTCGGCCGCTTCGACTGCGAAATAGGTCAGGATTCCATCCGCCCCGGCACGCTTAAAGCCAAGCAGGCTTTCCAGCATCACCTTTTCACGATCCAGCCAACCATTCTGGGCCGCCGCGTTGAGCATGGCGTATTCTCCACTTACCTGGTAGGCAAACGTGGGAACCGCGAACTGCTCCTTGACCCTTCGCACGAGGTCCAAATAGGGCATCCCCGGTTTGACCATTACCATGTCCGCCCCCTCTTCGATGTCGAGTGCCACCTCATGCAGCGCCTCATCCGAGTTGGCGGGGTCCATCTGGTAGGTTTTCTTGTCACCGGATCCAAGATTACCGGCTGAGCCAACCGCATCCCGAAAAGGCCCATAGAAGGCCGAGGCATACTTGGCAGCGTAGGAAAGGATGATCACCTCCTGATAGCCCGCCCCGTCGAGTGCCTTCCGGATCGAGCCGATTCGTCCATCCATCATGTCCGAGGGTGCGATGATGTCGCAGCCCGCTTCCGCCTGCACAATGGCCTGCTGGCAGAGAACATCCACGGTCTCGTCGTTAACGACGTAGCCATCACGCACAAGGCCGTCCTGTCCATGACTGGAATAAGGGTCCAGAGCCACATCGCAAATCACGCCGATATCCTGAACGGTTGACTTGATTTGGCGGACCGCCCGACAGGCCAGGTTGTCCCGGTTCAGCGCCTCCTCGGCATTTTCACTCTTTTTGTCGGCGGCGGTGGCAGGAAAAACGGCAACGGCCGGGATGCCAAGGTCCCTGGCCCTTGCGACCGCCTTCGGCAGGAGGTCTATCGACAAGCGGTCCACGCCGGGGAGCGAGGCAACCGGCTCCCGCCTGTTTTCGCCTTCAGTTACAAAAATCGGCCAGATCAGGTCCGATACATCCAGGCTGTTTTCGCGAACCAGCCGGCGAATCCAATCGTATCTTCGGTTTCGTCTCAATCGGGTATTTGGGTATGATGGCATGTAACAATCATATTTATTGCAAAAACATCAGCGGCTGACCCCGCGGAAGACAGCCTCTGGCTGCGGAATCGCCCGCCGAAAAGTCAATCCTCCGTTGAATTTTAAACCAATTGAGGCAAACTTGCAGGTCGGGCAGTTGGCCAACTGTTGATTTATCCCGAAACCGAACTGGCTGCTAGGCACATCCAGCCGCTACGTCGCCGCCAGGAATGCCGACAGGAATGATGAGAAGAGCATGGAATTCGCAGAACGAAAAACCATCGAGCAAGTGGAAGAATCGAATGAATTGGCTCCCAAGTTCGATGACCAGGGGCTGATTCCGGTGGTTACCACCGATTTTCAGTCGGGGGAACTCCTGATGCATGGCTACATGAATCGTGAAGCCTTTGAAAAGACAATTGAACTGGGACAGGCCGTTTACTACAGCCGAAGTCGCAAAGTCCTCTGGCATAAGGGCGCGACCAGCGGACTTGTCCAGAAAGTCATCGAATTCCGGATTGATGATGACCAGGATTGCGTCTGGTTGCGTGTGGATGTTTCCGGTGGAGCAAGTTGCCATGTCGGCTACCGATCCTGCTTTTACCGCAAACTGGACCTCGACAATGAGGCGGGAACACCCGAATTGCTGTTTACCGAATCAGAAAAAGTGTTTGACCCCGTCAAGGTTTACGGGGACGCCCCCAACCCGACTCAGCTTTGAACCGTTTCCTCCCGCCGACAATCCGTCGGGACTTTCGGGTCCATTCCCCAAACAAGAAATCAAGAGCAGAACCGACAGACAGCCATGGCTTTTCTTCGTGCAAACAACGGGACAAATATCGGTAAGGAATTTGACCTGGTTTCCGACGACACTCTTTTGGGTCGCCACCCCAGTTGCGAGGTAGTCGTCCAGGACAGTGCGGTCAGCCGCCGCCATGCCAAAATCGAATCCGAAGCAGGCAGCTTTTTCATCAGCGACCTTCAGAGTCGCAACGGAACACAGGTTAACGGGGAAACCGTCCTCGAACGTCGAAAACTGAAGCACGCCGACCTGATCCAGGTCTGCGACACGGTCTTTTCCTTTTTCATCCAGCGCGATGCCACCAGCCAGTTCCGTGAGGATGGCGAGATTATCGGTGGTCCCACGCGTGTCATCGCGGAATTCGTCGACGATGGGGGGGCTTCGGCTTCCAGTATCCGCAGAAAAGTGGACCTGGAGTCGAGCTATGTCCAGAACGACCAGTCGTTCGTTCGCTCCAAGCTGCAAACTCTGATCGACATTACCCGGGCGCTCAGCCAGACACTGGTACTCGATGACGTGATCCCAACAGTTCTCGACAGTCTGTTTTCGGTATTCCCGCAGGCGGACCGGGCTTTCGTCGTATTGACCGAACCGGATGGCGAGCTTGGCAGACACTGGGTTCGTGACCGCAAGGACCGCGAAACCACGCTTCGAGTCAGCCGAACGATCATCAAGGAGGCCATCCAGTCCAAGGAAGCTTTCCTCTCTGAGGATGCGTTTTCCGACCAGCGCTTTGACCTCAGCAAGAGTATCGCCGGATTTTCAATTCGGAGTTTCATGTGCGCTCCGATGCTCGACACAAGCGGCAGTGCCATCGGCTGCCTGCAGATCGACACACTGGATCCGCGAGGCCAGTTCCAGCAGGATGAGCTGGACCTGTTGGCGACGGTCGCCATGCAGGCCGGAATTTCCGTTGAGAATGCCCGCCTGCATGAGGAAGCCCTGAACCAACGAGCGATTGACCGTGACCTTGAACTGGCACGCGAGGTCCAACTGGGCCTGTTACCCAAGACCCCCCCAACGGTCGAAGGGTACGCGTTTTACGATTTTTATGAAGCCGCCAACAAGGTCGGTGGCGATTTCTTCGACTACATCGAATTGCCCGATGGCAGGGTGGCTACGGTGGTGGCTGACGTTGCCGGGCACGGAATTGCATCGGCCTTGCTGATGGCAAAGTTCTCGGCCGAGGTCCGTTTTGCCCTGGCCGGCGAGAGTTCCGCGTCCGCGGCCGTACGCAGAATCAACAATTCCATTATTCGGCTCAGCCTGCAGAGATTCATCACGATGATTTTTATCATCGTCGATCCGGTGAACCACCGGATGACCGTCGTCAATGCGGGGCACCTTGACCCGGTAATCCGGGATGCCAATGGAGTCAGGGAAATCAGTCGGGAAATCGCGGGACTTCCCATCGGCATTCTCGAAGATTTCGAATACGAGGAAATGGAATTTGCCATTGACCCACAAACAACGATCCTGCTCTACACGGACGGGATCAGCGAAGCCATGGACACCGATGGAAACCAGTTCGGAATTGAAAGAGTCCGGAAAACGGCGGAAGGCTGCAACAATTCGGCCAAGGATATCGGCCTGACCCTGGTAGAAGCCGTCAGTGACTTTGAGGATGCGACCGTGGACAACGATGACACCTGCCTGGTCTGTTTTGGTAGGGAGTAATCGCTGACCGGCATCCGGACCGTGGGTCGTCACGAAAATTTTCTTTCTCCAGCTGATCTCTCCGGCTGATCTCTCCGGCATCCTGTTGGAAATTCCATCATCGACGACCCCACCCGCCACGGGCCTGAAAAGCATCGAAACAACGTTCAGCTTTTCGTGCGTTCCGTTTCAAGGCGGTAAGCTTCGCGAGCCAGACCAGCCGCACCGATATAACCGGCGGCTCCACCCAGTGATGCGAATTGGATGCGGACATTTTCACCAACCACTGGCAACGCCCGGGCCCTGACACCCGATCGGACCCGCTCCAGGAATTGACGGCCAAGGGTCGTTTTCGCTCCGCCAAAATTCATGGCTCCACCGAGAATGACCGTCGAGGCATCAACGATATTGACAAAGATTGCGATTCCAACCGCCAAATAGTCGGCAGTCTCCATCACCAACCTTTTCGCGAGCGGATCATCCGCCTCGGCAGCCTCAGCGATCATCAGGCCGTCGAGAGGCTCTCCGCGACTGTGCCGCTCGCCAAGTTCGCTCTTTTCGCCCGCATCCAGAGACTCGACACATCGATTCACCAAAGCGGTCGCGCTGGCGTAGGCTTCGAGGTGGCCCCTTTGACCGCAACTGCACAACCTGGCATTCTCCGAAGTGTCAATGGTCACATGGCCGCATTCCCCCCCGTGGCCGGTTTCCCCATCCAGCGACTTTCCATCGACAATGATCCCTCCCCCCACGCCGGTACCAAGCGTCAGCAGGATCAGGCTGTTGTGCTGCCGGGCACTGCCAACCCAGTACTCACCATAAGCGGCGGCGTTGGCATCATTGGCGTAGGTGACAGGCAGCCCCAGTTCTCTTGACAACTCGTCGCGGATGGGAAAATGACGCCAGCCACGCAGGTTGGCCGGTTCGAGAATCATTCCCCGGGGGATATCCATCGTTCCCGGGGTGCCCAACCCGGCCGATTCAATTTTTTCCGAGGAAATGGCGTGGTCCGATGCGAGCGTCCTCAAGGCCTGGCCGATACGCGAAATGGCTTCTCGTGGGGAGTTGTCTCCAAGGGTAGGAATGGACGAATACCCAACCGTTTTTCCCTGGTCATCGAGAATCCCCATCTTGATGGTCGTCCCACCGACATCGATCCCGACAAAAAACGGGAAGCAAGTATTTTCAGGCCTTACCTTCTCCACCTCACCCTTTCACATTCACGCTGGGCAAAACAATCCGGTTGAACTGCCGATTCAGTCCTGCCGCAACGTTTGCGTGACATATTTTCATGAATCAGGGGCATTTTTGGAACGGGCTGCCGAAAAATCGGGAATTTATCAGTCGAGTCGTGATCCGTTAACAAATCGGACGCCACCGGTTAGAATAGGCAATCAAAATGTTAACATAAGATGCCTGGCAGCAAGAGTTTTTTTCGTGCTCAGCCGGATTTTGGACCTTTTCCGACGAACAAAATGCTCACCACCTTTCCGACCTCCATCACCGATATCCTTCCTCGTGAAGTCATCATGGTTCCGCGAAGCGGAAGCCAGTTTGCCAGTGATGAGCCGCTGCAATCCCCTTCTCTTTCCGAAGACGAAGATGACGACGACGACGATGATGACGACGACGATGATGACGATGACTTCACCGAAGATGATGTCGCCGATCAGGATGATGAACCGATGGAGGACTATGCCGACTTCGATGAAGAGGATTTTGATGACGATTTTGATGACGATTTTGAGGAACCGGTCGAGGGCGAATACGAAATTGATGACGATGAATTCGCCGACAACGTCAAGGACATGCCTGCCGTCGATGATGATGATGATGAAATAGCACCTGACGAGTGACCGACGCTCGCACCAGGAAATTTTTCTTTAACGGGCAATTGTGAAAACAATGGCTCGTTTTTTTTTCTTCTACACCTTCCCCGAACCTGCCATCCACCGTTAGCCAATGTTTCAAAAAGTCGAAGGGCATGTCAGTTTTCCCAAACAGGAAGAATCCGTACTGGAATTCTGGAAGCAGCATCGTATCTACGAGGAATCATTGAAACGCCGTGAAGGTGCGCCGAGGTTTGTTTTTTTCGAGGGCCCGCCGACGGCCAACGGTTTGCCGCACCCCGGTCATTGCCTGACTCGCGCCATCAAGGATGTCTTCCCGCGTTACAAGACCATGCGGGGATATTTTTGTCAGCGGAAAGCGGGCTGGGACACGCACGGGCTTCCGGTCGAAGTCGAAGTCTGCAAGGAAATCGGGATCCATTCAAAAGAG
Source organism: Planctomycetota bacterium (assembly GCA_036336715.1). Lineage (GTDB taxonomy): Bacteria > Planctomycetota > Planctomycetia > Pirellulales > Pirellulaceae > JABAAE01. The sequence goes on along the minus strand of JAYZFP010000065.1, from coordinate 55,720 downwards.
CAGATCGAGGAATTCGGAGTGGAGCCCTTTATCCATCGCTGCCAACAGTCGGTCTGGAGGTACATGCAGGAGTGGGAGCGTCTGACCGAGCGTCTCGGGTTCTGGGTCAACCTCGATGAAGCATACGTTACCTACCACCAGAGTTATGTGGAGAGTGTCTGGTGGTCGTTGAAGAATTTCTTCGATCGAGGACTTTTGTACCAGGGCCACAAAATTGTCTGGTGGTGGGCCCAGGGGGGCACAGCATTGTCCAGCGGAGAAGTCGGTGAAGGTTACCGCCAAGTGGCCGATCCGAGCGTGTATGTCAAGTTTCCCCTGCTGGAGGATCCCGACACGTCACTGCTGGTCTGGACCACGACACCGTGGACGCTTCCCAGCAACCAGTGGTCGGCCGTCCACCCGGAAATCATCTATGCAACCGTTTCGGTTGGGGAAAGTGATGAAAAACTGATCCTGGCCAACGACCTGGTTGAAAAAATAGCGGAAAAATCGAAAACAGAACTCAAAGTACTGGCAACTTGCAAGGGAGCGGAGCTGGTTGGAAAGCGTTACCTGCCGCCATTTGATTATTTCTACAGGGACCTGGGTGTGAAAACCGGCAGTCTGAAACAGGGTGGTGAAGAATGCGTGGGCTGGCGGGTCCTCTCGGCGGATTTTGTGACCGTCGACAGTGGAACCGGAATTGTCCACCAGGCCCCCGCTTTTGGTGAAGTCGACTACGAAGTCCTGATCGAGGACCAGCAACGTTTCGTTCCGGGAGAGGGACCGGAAATGATTTGCGCCGTAGGTCCTGACGGCAAATTCCTGGACGAAGTTCCCGATTATGCGGGACAGTGGGTCAAGGACGCCGACAAACCGATCCAAAAGGATCTGAAGGAAAAAGGGCTTCTGTTTTTGCAGGAACAGTACCTGCACGACTATCCTTTCTGCTGGCGATCGGATCAGGATCCATTGATTCAATATCCACGCAAAAGCTGGTTTGTCAGAACGACCCGATTTCGGGAAAAACTCCTGGAAAACAACCAGGAAATCAACTGGCTGCCAGGACACATCCAGTCTGGGCGTTTTGGGAATTTCCTTGAATCCAATGTCGATTGGGCGCTCTCCCGGGAACGTTACTGGGGGACTCCCCTGCCGATCTGGGTCTGCCAGGAGACCGGCCAGATGGAGGCGATTGGAAGCTATGGGGAACTGCTGGAAAAGCCGGGTGTACAGGGACAGGAGGTCTGGGAAAAAACCAAGGCCGAGCACCCGGAACTTCCCGACGATCTGAAAGTTCACAAGCCCTATATCGACGAAGTCACCTACGATTCGCCGTTTGCCGACGGGGCCCGGATGAAAAGGGTTTCGGAGGTGATTGACTGCTGGTACGACAGCGGTGCCATGCCATTCGCTCAGTGGGGCTACCCTCACCAGAATGCCGAATCATTTGCCGAGCAGTTCCCGGCCGATTTCATCAGTGAGGCCATCGATCAGACCCGTGGTTGGTTCTACAGCCTGCTGGCAATCAGCACCCTGCTTTTTGGCCCGGACGATGCGGATTCCGATGCCGAAAACGGCGAATCACGCCAGTTCCCTCACCCCTACCGAACCTGCATTGTGCTGGGACTGATGCTTTCGGAATGGTGGGAAGAAAAAGCAAAACATGTGGAATCGGGAAAGCAGCCCAGGCTGTTCATGATCGAAGAAGAGGGCGCCAGAAACCTTGGGCAGGGCAATTACGACCACCACGTCGGCAAAATGTCCAAGAGCAAGCGAAACTACAGTGAGCCCAATGCCATTTTTGACAACTATGGCGCAGATGCCCTCCGATGGTATTTCTTTGCCAACCAGCCCCCATGGACATCGATCCGCTATTCGGAACAGCAGATCCGGGACAGCATTCCGGAATTCATTCTTCGCCTTTGGAATGTTTACGGTTTCTTTGTCAACTACGCTCTGCTGGATGGCTTTGACCCCATGCAACTCTTGACCGAGGGAGGCAAGGAACTGCCGGCAGACTCCCAGGTCAAAATGTCGGATTTCGAGGCAGCGCGGGGATTTCGCCCCGTGGGCGAACGGAGCCAACTGGATCGCTGGGTAATCAGTGAATTGAATCGCTGCGTCGAATCGGTTGTCGAAAATATGGATCGCTTTGACAACTACAATGCCTGTCAGAGGCTGAATGATTTTGTCGATGGCCTGAGCAACTGGTACGTCCGACGCAGCCGCGATCGCTTCTGGTCAAAAGACAAGACTTCGCAGGACAAGTACGACGCCTACTGGACCCTCTATGAATGCCTGGCGACAACCTGCAAAATGATCGCGCCGTTTACACCGTTTGTTGCCGACGCAATGTGGAAGAACCTGACGGATGGCCTGCAGGGCAAGGCCCTGGTCAGCGTCCACCTGTGTGATTACCCCACATCGCGGGCTGACCAGGTAGACAGTGGCCTCTCCAGCCGAATGGAAGTTCTCCGGGAAATTGCATCCCTGGGGCGGTCAGCACGAATGGATGCCAAACTGAAGGTCCGGCAACCACTGGCTGGCGTGGAAGTGATCCTCGGCGAATCTGCCCACCAGGAGTGGCTCGAAGCCAACGACGCGATTCTGAAAGAGGAATTGAACGTCAAGGAAATTGAATTCACCCAGGATGCCGACCACTACATCACTTACCAGGTTCAGCCGAATTTCAAACGGCTGGGGCAACGGGTCCGACACCTGATGCCCCGGGTCAAGGCCGCTCTGGCTGACGCGGACGGCAGCGACCTATTGAAACAGCTGGAAGCAGACGGCGTCGTCAGGCTCGAACTGGGAGAAGAAACCGTTGAACTGGATAATGAGGACATCCAGGTTCGGTTGCAGGCACGCGAAGGCTGGTCAGCGGCCCAGGGGCAAAACTGCGTGGTGGTTCTGTCTACGGAACTTTCGGATGAACTGATTCGCGAGGGGCAGGCCCGGGACATCATTCGCTACGTGCAGGATCTTCGTAAGGAGACCCGCCTGGAATACCACGACGAAATCAGGCTCGCTTTCCAGGTTCAGGATGACAGGATCCGGCAGGCGATCCAGGAAAACGAAGAAGCGATCAGCCAGGAGGTGCAGGCGGTTTCGCTTGCTTTTGAGTCGCTGCCTGCTGCCGCGACTTCGACGAAAACGATCGGCGGTTCAGAAATCGTCATTCAGATTGAGAAGTGCTGAATCAGGGCAGCTTGCAATCTGCCACTGCTGTGGAAACCGGGTTGCATCCCGGGGGCAGCAAGTCGATTCCACTTTTGATCCCTCCAGAGTCTCGCTGTCTGTCCCGGGCAGCCCTCGCCATCGAACCGTGGCAAAATCCCCGGGAATTGGATTTGCACCTGGCGATCGGTCATCAGGGTTCGAGCAGCAGCGAAGTACTGATTTCGTTGTACAAGTCACAGGCCTGGACCAGGGAATCTGCCGTTAGCGGTCGGACCCCGAAAACTTCCGTGCGCGTCCCGAACCGATGCCTGACCCGAAGCAACGCCAGGTCAAAATCACCGTCACCTGATGCAAGGACGACCACATCCGCCCGCTCAGCCTGCTCCACCAGGTCAAGTGTGATTCCAACGTCCCAGTCTCCTTTTGCGCTCCCGTCAGCACGCTGAATATAGGGTTTGAGTTTGACCTCGAACCCGATATGCCGCAGAGCCTTTTGAAATCCTTTTTGTTTCGAATCGTTTCGATCAATGGCATAGGCAAATGCTGCCACGACCTCGCGATCCCGGGTCACCTCTTCCCAGAAAGCGCGGTAATTGAACTGGCGCTGGAACTGCTGACGTGTCGTGTAATAGATGTTTTGAACGTCAACAAATACAGCGACTTTTTCCACGATCCTATCCTTGCCAAACCACTCGGCTTTAACTGATCTTTTCGATGGCTTCCCGGGCCTGCAGGATACACTGTTTCATGTCGTCAATGGGATTTTTCGGATTCGCCTCGTATTCGAGCGAAACCGATCCATCGGACGGAAAGCGGGTATCCCGTAGCGCGCGAAAAAGATCCGCCAGGTCCAGGTGGCCTTTGCCAATCACCACGTTTTTTGAACGCTTTTCACGTTTTTCCTCATCCTTGACATGCAATGCGAAGACCCGGCCTTTGAGGTCGTGAACGGCCTGAACCGGGTCCTCCCTGCTGCGGATAAAATGTCCGGTGTCGATACAGGCTCCAATCAGCGGATGACGGTCCTTGACCGCTTCGACCACGTCCCTGATTTTGTCATAAAGAGAATCGGGACCGTGGTTGTGGATGCAAATACGAATTTTGTATTCTTCGCAAAGCTTGTCGAGGCTGTCGAATGAATCGGGTTTGGGATTGGCCGTTATATTCCGGATGCCGGCCCGACGGGCAAATTCGAATGTCTGCTGATTTTTCTGGTGGTCCGAGGAAAAAGCGGACACTCCGTGAGCATTGATCGTGATTTTCGCTTTGCTACAGAGCTCCCTGACATTGCGGATGTGCTGATCATCGCCGGTCGGATCCATATGCCGACTATAGAACTCGACGTAATGCAGCCCCATTCCACTGATGTGACGGACTGTCTCAACGAGCGAAAAATTCCGGAGCGAATAACTTTGGACTCCAATCGGAAAACCACCGAGAGGATCTTTGGCCGCGTCCGTTCCGAACGGATTTCCTGATGCAGGCAGGTCAGCCAGAGCAACGCCCCCTGCGGCGGCAGACGCGAGCAACCTTTCTCGACGGGACAGGGATCGGTTCATGGTCTTCTCGCAACGGCAGGTCATTCCGGAAAGTATCTGACGTCCCCTATCAGCCGTCATTTGCGGAGCAAGGGTGCAAGCACATCATACCAGACCTGGTACCCCCGATCGTTGAGATGAAGCTCATCGGCCAGGAAAAGCTCGCGACGGGGTTTCAGGTCTTCGCCGATCATGGGTCGATCAATATCTGCAAAAAACACATTCGGATGCAGCCCGGCATGGTTTTTGATGAGCCGGTTCGCTTTGCGCATTTTCTCGACGAATCCCCAGCGTTTGGGGCTTGGCTTGATGGAAATAAAGATGATTCCCGTATCGGGGAGCTTGCTGCGAACCCGGGCGTGAAAAGCCTTGAAATCCCTGTAAACCTGCTCGGGTGATTTCCCCCGGGCGATATCGTTATCGCCAGCGTAAAAGACGATGGACCGGGGCTGGTAGGGTGCAACGATGCGATCAAAAAAATAAAGGGAATCCGAGATTTCTGAACCACCAAACCCCCGGTTCAGACAATCTTGTCCGGGAAACCATTTCTCCAGCTTCCACTTTCGAATACTGGAACTCCCAAGGAAAAGAAGCTGATTTTTGGCTGGCGGCTTTTCCTGGTCACGTTTTTCAAACCTGGCAATGTCCGCCTCCCATCGGGCTGATGGATGTTTTTCCTGGGACTCGTTTTCCTTGACAACAATCCTGCTGGATCCGGTTTCTTCCTGGGCCACGGTGATTGTGGTCAACATTCCCAGGCAGGGCAGAATCAAAAGTCGGTACTTGAGCATATCCCTCTCCTAACGATTGCGGCCAGCTTTTTCTTCGAGCCCGGATGTTCCGAAACGACGAGCCAGTTCTCCACGAACCTCCTCCAAAGACAATCCCTTATGGACCAGCAGCACCATCAGGTGGAACACCAGGTCGGCAGCCTCATGCACCAGGTGCTGGCGGCTGTTTTCGTCCTTTGCGAAAGCGGCTTCGACGACTTCCGCCGCCTCCTCGGAAATTTTTTCGCATATTTTTTCCTCTCCCCTCGCAAACAGCGTCGCCGTGTACGATTTTTCACTGGGGTTGTTTTTGCGGTTCTGCAGCACTCCGATCAGTGAATCCAGGATGTCACGGCTTTCGGTTTTGGTCATTAATATCCCAGTTACCCTTGTGATTTTGTGAATATGTTCGACGATAGTGTCTGGTTTCAGTTTCGCCTATCCGTCGGCCTGAATCCCATCGACATAAATACCATCGACCGCATGGCCCCTTGGAATCCCTCATCCGGGAATCCCTCATCCGGCCCTTGAACAATGCCTTTGGAATGGGAACCTGTCGATTGCGGGGCTGGAAAACCAGGCGGTAAACCTGGAAAAGCGGTATTTTTTCTCGACCGCTTTTCAGGTCCGACCCGTCAATTTTAATCAATCATGATCGGTTTCCACCATCGTCTCAAGATGCAAGATTCAGAAGAAGAGTTTGAAAAACACCGCCAGCTTGCCCGGGACTGCTTTTACCTCGTCGGTGCCACCGCATCGGGAAAATCAGATCTCTCCATTCGGATTGCCGAAAAAATGGATGCGGAAATCATTTCGCTGGACTCCATGGCAATTTACCGGGGAATGGACATCGGAACCGCCAAGCCGAGCCCGGAGAACCAAAGTCGATGGCCCCATCACCTGATCGACATTGCCAATCCTTCGGAGGAATACAGCGTCAGCAATTATTGCGAAGCTGCTTTCGAACGGATCAGGGAGATCCGCAGTCGAAACCGGCAGGTACTGTTCGTGGGAGGTACTGCACTCTACCTGAAGACCCTGTTACGGGGTGCGTTTGAGGGTCCACCTGCAGACTGGGAATTTCGCAATTCCGTAATGAAGGAAATCGAACAGGTTGGTTCGGAACACCTGCACAAACGCCTGGAACAGGTCGACCCGTTGTCGGCGCATAAACTGCACCCGAACGACACGCGGCGGATCATCCGGGCACTCGAGGTTTACAAAACCACGGGCAAGCCGATCAGTCACCTGCAAACCCAGTTTGACGAGGGAACGGACACAGCGCAAACACGGGTCGTTTCCTTGCGATGGCCCAGGGCAACGCTCCATCAAAGAATTGACAGACGGGTAGAGCAGATGTTTGAAAGAGGATTTGTGGACGAGTGCCGATCCTTGCGGGAACAACCGGATTCACTTGGACGAACGGCTTCCCAGGCAGTTGGCTACAAGGAAGTTTTTTCCTTTCTCGACGGTGTGGATTCCCTCGAAGAAGTGATTCAGCTGGTCAAGAATCGCACCCACCAGTTTGCTCGACACCAGGAAACGTGGTTTCGGGGGCTCTCCGAAGTCCAATGGATCGAAAGAGAGGTGGGTGTCGAGGCCGAAGAGGTCGCAGACAAGCTGATCGCAATCTACGGCCAGACCTGAATATGCCTTCAAGCCGGTGCTCCGTGCCCACTTCATCGGGGAGATTGGTAAACGGTCAACACCCACGTACGGCCGAATGCACACCCCTGCGTTTCAAACGGAACAGGGTCGTACCACGCCCAGAGCATTTCCTGAAAGGCAGCCTGTCACTGGGCGATAATCGTAATGAACTGTCCGACCGGCAGGAAATTCTCTCCATTGGTCAGGATATGCTGATTATCGGCCAGGATTTCCTGGTAACGACCTGGGTCACCGAGATACCGCTGTGCAATCGAACGAAGCGAATCACCATCTCGCAGTTTGTAATGAACCACCCGCCTGGACCGGCTGAAGCCAGGTGTTGCCACGGCGGGGTTCTGACTGGATTGGCTGGCAGGCAGAAATTGCGACGAAGGAACCGGTTTCATCCGGTAAGGCCCGACGTTATTTGCCATCCGCCGACTGGGAGGTTTCGAGAACTCGACCGGTTGGAGTTTTGCAGGCCGATCCCATTCGCGCGTTCTCTCCATCGACTCTCCACCCGGCAAATGGCCGGACGGACCGCTGTGGTCCAGCGGAGTGCTTCCGGGCCGGATATCCTCGGGCCGAAAACGACTGGGAACCTCCTCCACGATCTCCACAGGCTGAGAAGTTTTGGGAGCAAGGGCCTCCCGCATCGCGGGAGATGTCTCGGGAAGCAGGCTCGATTTTAGGGCCCTGTCTGAATCCGCCCCGGTCCTGGTTGCTGGCGGGTTTTCTGGCTGCGTCCCGTCTTTTCCGTTGACAGCTTTGCTTTTTTTCTCGTCAGATGGGACCGCGGAGGCCAACTCCTGCCCTGTCCCCGTGTTCCGATCGCCCTGATGGCGGAAAGGAAGCGAAAACAGGATCCCCATCACAATCAATCCAGTCGCCCAACCGTATTTTGCCTGAGTTGTCATCGTACCGAGGTTCCCCAACCTGGAAGAAGCTAAAGTCCTTTCGATCCAATTCATCCTTGGGAATCTGGAGCATCCTCAGCAGCGCGCAACCGCCGACAGAAAATCCCCGGGTCAATTCTGCCCGATGGTATCCGGTTAGCCAGCCAAACCGGAAAAGTTTCGGGACATTTGTCCGTACGATGCGTTCGGTGATTCCGGTTGTAACGGTCGCAGAATCTGCCAACCGGATCGGTGGCACCGCCAAAGGGACGTTCCAGGAGACAGGTGAATGCCACTCACGAAACTGCCGAAGAAAACCACACCCTTTCCGCTGTCCGCGGGCGCAGTTACAGAACTGCCAGAACTGTCAGGGTTTGCCTGTTGGTTTTTTTTCCGCAGACGAAGATTTCCCGTTTTTCCTTGAACGATTATTTTTTTTCCCGCTCCCCTTCTTTTTGACGGCGAAACCGACAGCCTGAAATTCCTTTTCGAGCACCGTTTTCAACTCCCGGAATTTGGCCGATTCCGATTCTGAAAGGTCCTGCATTTCGGTCCGGTCACGCGACAGATCGAACAGCTCAAAACGTTTGAAATCACGGTTGACGATTTTCCAGTCCCCCATTCGACAGGCATTGTTCTTCCCATAGAAACTGAAAAGCAGAGGCTGGGAACGGGAAATGGGATCCCCCCGAAAAGCGGGTGAAAGCGAAACCCCGCGCGACGGACCGATCGGCTTTCCGGCATGCGTGGCCGGGTATTGTGTTTCAGCAATTTCCAGCAGGGTGGGCATGATATCAACCAGGTGAGCGGGACTCCTTTGGATCGAGCCCTTCAGTTTCCCATCAATGCCCTGCGGCCAATGCGCGATAAATGGCGTGTTGATTCCGCCTTCGTGCTGATTTTGCTTGTATTCACGGAAAGGGGTGTTCCCCGCATGGGCCCAACCTTTGTCGTAGGTCCAGTAAGATTCCGGATCCCAGGGTTTCAACTGCCGGTCGACCGTGTCTTTTTTCGATCGCTGGAAAGGACAGGCACCGTTATCGCTGAGAAAGAGGATCAGAGTGTTTTCCAACTGTTTCGTCTCCTCAAGGTATGCCAGCAACCGGCCAATATTCTGGTCCACGCGATCCACCATGCCGGCAAAAGTGGCCATCATCAGGTCCTCGTGGGTTTTCTGTTTTTCGCTCAAAGTCTCCCAGGCCGGCACATCCTGAGGCCGCGCGGTCAAACGGGTTCCAGCAGGCAACAGCCCGGCTTGCTGCTGCCGCCTGAATCGTTCCGCCCGCAGGTGGTCCCACCCTTTGGAATATCTTCCGATGTATTTTCGGACATCTTTTTCGGGGGCCTGCAGCGGGTAGTGTGGCGCGTTAAATGCAACATAGAGAAAAAACGGCTGTTCCCGGTCGGATTCCTCCAGGAATCGCAGGGCGTAATCGACGTTCGCATCGGTTGTATAAAACCCGGATTCAGGCACGTCGAAGGTCTTCTTCCCGAGACGAAAAGTGTTGTCACCGGTGAAAAAGTTGGTGGCTCCACTCAGATGCCCGAAATACTGGTCAAAACCCCTGTCGGTGGGCTCCCCCTCAAGGTGCCACTTGCCGGTCATCATTGTCCGATACCCACCCCGCTTCATCCCCTCTGCCAACGTGATGCAATTCTCCAATTTCCGGTTGCCGACCTCAGCGTAATAGCGACCACTCAACAACGTGGCCCTGGTCGTTTCACATTTGGCACAATTGTAGAATTGGGTAAATCGAATACCGTCCCGGGCGAGCCGATCGAGATGGGGTGTTTCGATCTCGCTTCCATAGCAACCGATGTCGGAAAAACCGAGGTCATCCACCATCATCAGCAGGACATTGGGGCGGGACCTGGAAGGCTCCGAAGCGGGACTGCTCTCCAATCCCGCCGCAAGAACGACAGCGAATAACAAAAGTTGGTAGATGGATTGGGACATGAGGTTCTCCTGGTCAGAGGTTCTCCTGGTCAGAGGTTCTCCTGGTCAAACGGAACCTGCATTGTAGTTCATGCCGTAGTGGAATTCAGGGGCGGACCTCGCTGCGGGACTGCTTTCAATTGTTAACGGGGTAGGTTAACTTTTTAGAACAAAACTTCCCAGGAAAACCCGAGAAAAAATTCATGAATGAACAGATGGAAAAAAAACTGGCCGAATTGAATGACCTCTCTGGAGAAGTTGCCCCCATCGGTGTCGATGAATTTCACCAACGGCAAAAACGGTGCCAGGCAATCATGCGTGAGAATGGCCTGGATGCCATTTACCTGCACGCTGGAACCAACCTGTACTATTTTACCGGTCTGCAATGGAATCCCAGCGAGAGAATGGTGGCTGCGATTCTCCCTGCCGAAGGAGCGCCCGTTTACATCTCGCCACGATTTGAAATTGACACTTTGAAGGACTACTGGCAGATCGAGGGAGAAATTTTTGCCTGGGAAGAACATGAATGCCCGTTTCAGCTTGTAAAGGGAATCCTGGCCGATCAGTCGCTGAAGAATGGAAAAGTGGCAATCGATGGGTCCGCCCCGTTTTTTATCGCCAACGGTCTTATGAAGGCCCTCGAGGGGACGGAATGTGTGAGCGGGCAACCGATTACCGAGTCTTGCCGGCAAAGCAAATCTGAAAGCGAAATCGCGATCATCCGGCAGGCTCATCGAATGACACTCCAGGTGATCGAGGCGGCCGCCGGCATTCTCAAACCGGGCATTACCACGACGGAAGTGACCCAGTTTATCGACGAAGCCCACCGGGCCATCGGCGCCCGCCAGGGCTCTTACTTCTGCATCGTGCTTTTCGGCGTTGCCACTTCCTTTCCCCATGGTGTCAAGAATCCCCAGACGCTCCAGGAAAACGACTGGGTACTGATCGACACCGGGTTCCTGCTGCACGGATACAATTCAGATATCACGCGGACCTTTCCATTCGGCAAAGCCACGGCTAAACAGGCCGAGATCTGGAACCTGGAAAAAGAAGCCCAGCTTTCCGCCATGGAGGCCGCCCGTCCCGGTAACCGCTGCGAAGAGATCGACTCTGCCGCTCGCCAGGTAATCGAAGCAGCCGGGTTGGGACCGGACTACCAGGTTCCAGGCCTTCCCCACCGAACGGGTCACGGCTGCGGGCTCGATATTCATGAAGCCCCCTACGTGGTGCGGGGAAACTCGACCACGCTGGAAAAAGGGATGGTCGCCAGTATCGAACCGATGATTGTGGTGCCCGGAGAGTTTGGTGTTCGGCTGGAGGATCACTTTTACATCACCGAAACCGGTGGCGAGTGGTTTACCGAACCGGCACGGTCAATGGACGATCCCTTTTAGGCCAGCCGTCAGTCCGACTGCATGACCTTCTGCACGATCTGCTCATCGAAGTAGTTGATCGCCATTCCCGCGTCCACCACGACCGACTGTGCGGAAATTCCTGACGAACGGGGGCTGAGCAGGAACACCACCACGTCAGCCGCTTCGGGAGTTTGCACCGCTTCTCCTCTGGGAATGACCTTTTCGGCGAACAGGTAGGAATCGACATACCCTGGAATCCCGGCCGAAGCCGATGTCTTCAGCAGCCCCGGCGAAACGGCGTTGAACCTGATACTGGAGAACCGGCTGAAGCTCTTCGTAAGAAAGGCGAGTGAAGAATCGAGTGCCGCCTTGACCGGTGCCATGAACCCGTAATTCTCGCTGGCCATGCGGGTCGTGGAGATGGAGATGGTGACGACTGAAGCTCCCTCGGACAGCAGGTCCTTGAAAGCATTGGCCAGGGCGATGAACGAAAAGCAGGAAATGTCCACAGTTCGCAGGAACTGTTTTTTCCCGGTCTCGTGAAAAGGTTTCATCCCCCCCTCGTAGTCGGCGAAGGCGATGGAGTGCACCAGTCCATCGATTTTTTCATGCTTTTCACCGATGGCGGCAACGAGGGCGGAAATCTGCTCCTCGAACTCAACATCACAGACATGGACTTCGCGACCGGCCAGTAATTTGGCGGTGCTTTCCTTTCGGGATTCCGACCTCACGACATAAACCACCTTGGCGCCGACCTCCTCCAGTGTGCGAGCCACGTGAAAGGCAACACTTTTCCGGTTGGCAACACCAAACACGACGATCGTCTTGTCCTTGAGTTTCAAAAAATCCATGACATGCCTGGTTGCAAAAACAGGGAAAACAAAAATTAAAAAGACCGTGGAAAATTCAGGGCTTATTGTTTCGGTGCCAGCGTGCAGGCAAAACTGAATCTGGCAGCCACTTTGCCACCGCAACTGACCTTTGCAGAACAGAAATAGGCATTGGAAACGACTTCTTCGATCCTGATTTCCGATTCAATCGTGTCTCCCGGACGGACCATATTCTTGAAACGGACGTCGTTCAACCGGGTCAGAACCGGCACTCCCTCGATATTTTTTGCCAGGTCCGAGATCAGAACGGCGCCAGCCTGAACGGCGCATTCGCAGAGAATCACACCGGGGGTAATGGCAAAATCCGGATAGTGGCCCTGGAAAAAAAACTCATCCTCATTGAACGTCTTTCGGCAGATAATTCGGTTTTCATCTTTTTCCACGATTTCATCCACCAGCAGCATAGGCTTGCGGTGAGGAATCGCATCCAGGATCTCTTTTGTAGTCATGGTGCCTTCGAGGTAGGGGATTCAGGTTTCAGGTGCTGGACCAGGTACTCCCAACGAAGCTGGGAGTACGTGCTTCCGATTCCATGCTTGAAATTCGGGTAGATCTGCATGTCGAATCGTTTGTTGGCCCGGTGCAGGGCCTCTGCAAGTTGCCAGGTGTTGGCCGGGTGGACATTGTCGTCGATCAAACCGTGAACCAGCAACAGCCGGCCCCGCAGATTTTCGGCAAAGTGCATGCAGTTCCCCTCCTGGTAACCCTTCGGGTTCTCCTGGGGTGTCCGCATGTACCGTTCCGTGTAGATGGTGTCGTAATTCTGCCAGCGGGTCACCGGTGCACCGGCAACGGCCACATGAAAACGGTCGGGGTACTTGAGAAGAGCCAGCGCCGACAGGTATCCACCGTAGGAATGGCCGTAAATCCCCACACGGGATCCGTCAATGTAGTCACGCGCCACCAGTTCTTTCACACCCGTTGCCTGATCGTCAAGGTCCGGTCCCCCCAGCTTCAGGTAATTGGCACTTTCAAAAGCCTTCCCCCGCTCGACCGTTCCCCGATTGCCAATTTTGGCAATACAGAATCCGAATTCCGCATGAGGATTGACCGGGTTGAACCGGTTGGAAAGCCCTCTCGAGTGGGGCCCCCCGTAAACGTCGATTAGCAGGGGATATTTTTTGGCAGGGTCAAAATGGGAGGGCTTGTGAAGCGTCCCGTAAATCCTGGTTTTCCCGTCGGATGCCAGGAAGTCAAAAATCTCGGCCTTCAGGTAACGTCGGTCCTGCTCCGCAACCTGTGCACTTTCCAGAATGGCGACCTCTTGCCCGGCAGCCGAGTAGAGTACGGTCTCAGGCGCGGTGTTGATACCTTCCCGGGTTGCGACCACCCACTGGTGATCCGGGGAGATCACAAACGAGGTGTGATTCAATGGGTGCCGGGTAATCCGGCTGTCATCGGTGCCGTCCAAACGGACACGGTGCAGTTGTAGGTTGTACGGGTTTTCGTCGCTGAAAGCGGTGTAATAAAACCAACCGCTTTTTTCATCCACCTGGTGAATGCTTTTCACCGGGTAACCCACGGCATGGGTCAGATCGACCAGTCTTTTGCCGGACAGGTCTCGGATTTCATAATTTTTCCAGCCATTCTTTTCCGTTTCCCAAAAAAAACGTCTGCCATCCGAGAGGAATCGCATTTCAGGTGAGTTGTTCTGCCAGCTTTCCTGTTTCTCGCTGACGACCATCCGACTTTTACCGCTGGCTGGATCGACTGCCAGCACATCAAGCAGATTCTGGTGCCGATTGGTCCGGTGGACCAGCAGTTCCTTTCCGCCGGGAGTCCATCGGACACCGTAAAGGTACTGGGTGGGGTCACCTGGAATGTGGACAGCCACCGTTTTTTTTGTTTCCAGCTCGTAGATCCGGATCGAAACTTTCGGATTGGGATCACCTGCCTTTGGATAGCGAACAGTTTTCAAACGGGTGTAGTTTTTCGTGTTGTCCACCGTCAGATGATAATCCCGCATGTGGCTTTCGCTCACTTCATAAAAAGCAAGGTAACGGTCGTCCGGTGACCACCACATGGCAGAGTCCTGGTCCAGTTCTTCGCCGTATACCCAGCAGCAGGTGCCGTACCGCAGCCTGGCGTTGCCACCCGTGGTGACCTGGATCTCGTTTTCCCGCCTGTCCTTTTCACGAATGACGACATTGAAGTCCCGATAGAGGGCTTTCCATTTACCGGTCGACGAAGGCTCGACCTGCCGCTGTTCCGCGCGGGCCACCGGGATCCGGATCGGGGGTGCGGGAACCTGCGGAGGGATCCACCTTTTGAAGTCATGCTGATCAATAAATTCCCGGTTCTTCAGATCAAACGTCTTTTTCCCGTCAGAACCTTTGAACGACAGTCGTGAAGAAACCCGGCCCAACACCGGGTCAACCGACAGGTCGGCCCACTGGATCTCCCTCACCCGACCACCCCGCACCAGACGCAGCCGGTCCCGGGAGGCCTCTGCATACTGCGCGTATCCCGGAAGTTCCCGGAAGGTCTGGGCCGTCAGGATTTCACCGGAGATTGCTGCCAACAGAAGCGGCATCAGAAGCGGGAACTTACAAAAACGCATGACAGCCTTTCACAAACTGAAAATCAAAATCCGGATTCAATTATTTTTGTTTTGGTTCCAGGGGAAAACCGGTAGGACGGAGAAAATGACAACGGCCGAGCTCCGATCCGGCATCCGAAATCCCCCCGGAAAAACGGTCAGGTCAGAGGGATCCTCAGCCCGTCATAGGCCATCTCGACTTCTTCCGGAGTCTGCCGGTTTACCGTTTCATAATCCAGGCGACAGGAGCAGTGGGTCAGGTAAGTCTTTCGGGCACCAATCTGTTGGGCAACTTCTACAGCCTGTTCCAATCCAAAATGGGTCGGATGCGGATCGTACCGAAGGGCATCGAGTATCAGGACGTCCAATCCCTGCAGCCGATCCATTGATTCGGGAGGAATCCTGCTGGTATCGGTGCAATAGGCGACATTGCCTACGCGAAATCCGAGCACGTCGAACCTCGGACCATGATGCAGGCGGACCGGCAGAATATCCGTGCCAAGAAGGTTCACCGACCGGTAAGGTTCTATTTCATGCAGGTCAATCGACGGGGTTGCCCCCGGATGGGTTGGTTGAACATCCGCGAATGCATAGGCGAATGCGGATCGCAGGGTCTTTTCTACAGGAGGCTCACAGTAGGCAGGTACGGCATGCCCCAGGTAGAACTGAAACAGCCTGAGGTCATCCATGCCCATGATGTGGTCTGCATGTTCGTGCGTGTAAACCACCGCATGAACAATCCCGATTTTCTCCCGCAACAGTTGGATTCGCATGTCGGGCGAGGTGTCAATCAGCAGATTGCCGCCTGGTAGCCCCAGAATCACCGAACACCTGGAACGCCGGTTCCGGGGATGGTCGCTTTGGCAGACCTCACAGCCGCAACCGAGTGCGGGGACACCCACACTGGTTCCCGTCCCCAAAACGACCAATTCACCGGAAATATCACTCGTGATGGGAGCTCTTGTTGTCAAATTCTGCTTCATATCTGCAAAAAAGGATGAAGACTACAAGATTACCAGTTTCTGAATTGATTGAAACAAGTTCACCGCGAAAACCGGTTTAAGGTACGAATATTGCACCCTTCGGGCCCGACAGGGTTCGACTGCCGGCGATGCTCCATCACCAGCTACCCGACAAGCGGTTTTCACCGTTGACCCTGTATAACGACGTTTATAAGCTAATGCAGTGGAATGGTTTACGTAAATTCCCCATCTTTCAGACCGAAAAGTGGACACGTCCCGTTCCTTGTGGAGCTGGGTTCCTTTCGAAATTCAACCGGACAAAATTGCAGTGCCAACGATGAGGCCTGTGAAATTCTATGGAAAAACTTGAAAAAATATGGGAGTTGATCAGCGGTTTTTTTGCCGGGATCCTTCGTGGTTTTGAGAGGACCATCACGTCCGTATTCGGTTCGTCCAACGCGCGATATGTCAAGAAGCTTCGCGAGAAGGTCGACATCATCAACGAGCTGGAGGCAAAATACGAGGCTCTTTCGGATGAGGAACTCAAGGAACAAACCAGCCTTTTCCGGGAGAGACTGCGCAACGGTGAGTCCCTCGACGACATCCTGGTCGAGGCTTTTGCCGTCTGCCGCGAAGGGGGCAAGCGGTACCTCCAGATGCGGCACTACGACGTCCAACTGATTGGCGGCATGGTGCTCCACAGTGGCTCCATCGGCGAAATGGTCACCGGTGAAGGAAAAACACTTGTTGCGACCCTGCCGACCTACCTGAACGCCATTGAGGGCAGGGGGGTGCACGTGGTAACCGTCAACGATTACCTTGCCCGCCGGGACATGGAATGGATGGCCCCGCTTTACATGGGACTCGGGTTGACGGTGGGTGCCATCCAGGGAGACATGGATGTCGACCAGCGCCAGAAGTCATACGCCTGTGACATTACCTACGGCACCAATAACGAGTTCGGTTTCGACTACCTCCGCGACAACATGCGATCGGCATCCCGGGGAGACGACCGATTCCCCAAACACCGCCAACAGTCGCAGGGGAAACTGAATTTTGCGGTTATCGACGAGGTGGACAACA
Source organism: Planctomycetota bacterium (assembly GCA_036336715.1). GTDB lineage: Bacteria > Planctomycetota > Planctomycetia > Pirellulales > Pirellulaceae > JABAAE01. The sequence goes on along the minus strand of JAYZFP010000065.1, from coordinate 38,942 downwards.
TCCTGATTGACGAGGCCCGGACGCCGTTGATCATTTCCGGTCCAGCCAACGCCAAGAAACACCGTTACAAGGAAGCCGACAAGGTTGCCCGGCAGCTCAAGAAGGAAAAACACTTCAAGGTCAATGAAAAAGATCACAATGTCTCGTTGACCGACGAGGGTGTCAGGGAAGCGGAAAAACTCGCGGGCGTGGAGACGTTTTACACCGCGGGCAACATGGAGTGGCCGCACCTGATCGACAATTCCCTCAAGGCCCACTACCTCTACAAAAAGGACGTCAACTACGTCGTCGAACAGGGTAAAGTCGTAATCGTTGACGAGTTTACCGGACGAAAAATGGACGGGCGGCAGTGGAGCGACGGACTGCATCAGGCGGTCGAGGCCAAGGAAAACGTGGAGATCAAGGAGGAAACCCAGACCCTCGCGACGATCACGCTGCAAAACTACTTCAAGCTGTACAACAAAATCTCCGGGATGACCGGTACGGCAATGACCGAAGCATCGGAGTTCTGGAAGATCTACAAGCTTGACGTGATTGCCATTCCGACCAACCGCGAACTGCAGAGGATAGAACATCCGGACATCATTTACGCCAACGAAGAAGCCAAGTACAACGCACTCGCGGATGAAGTGGAACAGGTGAATCGTTGGGACGTACTGGAACTGCGAAAAGAAAACCTGATCGGAAAAATTGCCAGCGAAGACGAGGAACGCATCGTCTTTACCCCCTCCGATTCCAAGGAAAAACGCAAAATTGAACGCGCAGAAATCCAACGGATTCACTACGGTGGGCGACCGGTACTGATCGGAACGACTTCCATCGAAAAGAGTGAAAAACTGTCCCGACTGTTGGAAAAACGGGGAGTCAAGCACGAACTGCTGAATGCCAAGCAACACAAGCGTGAGGCGGAAATTGTCGCCCAGGCAGGCAGGCGTGGCATGGTGACCATCGCCACCAACATGGCCGGGCGTGGAACGGATATCGTGCTGGGTGGAAACCCCGAAACCATGGCCTGGGCCCGGTTGCAAAACAAGTACGAGACCCGCCTCGATGTCCCCAAGCAGGAGTGGGATCAACTGGTTGACGAAATCGACCAGGAATACGATATGTCCGAAGAGGGCGAAGCCATCAAGGAGATTGGTGGGCTGCACGTGATTGGAACGGAACGCCACGAGGCTCGGCGGATCGACCTGCAGCTTCGCGGACGTTGTGGCCGCCAGGGAGACCCGGGAAGCAGTAAATTCTATCTCAGCCTCGGTGACGACCTGATGCGGATCATGGCTGGTCCGTGGGTCAAGCGGATGCTGGAGATGATGGGTTTCAAGGATGACGAGGCGATCGAGAACCGCATGATCTCCCGTCGAATCGAAGCCGCTCAAAAGAAAATCGAGGAAAAAAACTTCGAAATCCGGAAAAACCTGCTCGAGTATGACGAGGTGATGGATGAGCAGAGGAAACGGATTTACACCTATCGTCAAAACATTCTCGATGGCGCCAACTGCCGGGAATTGATCCTGGAGATGATCGAGAACCGTGTCGACAACAACCTCGACAGCTACTTTGACCGTTACTTTGGTGCGGAGTTCTTTGCCAGCTGGGCCAGCCGCGAACTGAACACGCCACCTCTGGACGCCAAGAATTTCCGTGGACTGAATGCCGATAGCGCAATCGAGGAAGCGAAGGAATCCACCCTGCGGGCTGCCGAGTCGGATATCCACGGCAAGATCGAAGAGAATCTGCCCCAGGGTTCCGGAGAAGAAGACGAAGACCTGACCCGAGACTGGAACTGGGAGGCCATTGCGAGGTTTGCCAATTCCCGATTCGGGACCAACTATCGCGAACGGGAGATGAAGCGTATCGGCTACGACCAACTCGCCGAAAAGCTGATCGAGGACGCCCAAAAACACGTGGATGCGGTTGACCTGGAGCAAGCCCAGGAAATCCTGCAGGATGACTTTGGTCCCAAAAGAGCCCTTCAATGGCTACACGCCAACTTTGGGATCGAGATTGATTACTCCGAGATTCGGAACCGTGAAGTCCAGGAAGCGAAGGAGCTCTTCATTTCCAGGGCAGTAGAGAAATACAACGAAAAAGAAGCCGAGTATCCCGTCCTGGCGGGGATCGTCCAGTTCGCCACCTCCGCCAATCGGGTAGACCGCGAGGGACTGGTGGCCTGGGCCTCCCAACGTTTCCAGGCGGACGTTTCCCCGGATGATATCAAGAACAAGCAGCGTGAGGAACTGATGGAACTGTTGATCGCTGCCAGCCGCGATCACCAGAGCCAGGCCCGAACCACACACGAACAGTTGCAGCAACAGATCCGGGAACTCGAATCCTCCGGCGAAATTCCACTTGCCAACGCCAATGGCTCGTTGGAGTCCTTTTCAGGATGGTTGAAGGAGCGAATCGACTTTGAGATGAAAGACGATGAGCTGGAAGATCTGGATGCCGACGAATTGAATGTCAGGCTCAGTTCGGTCGTCGACGATTATTACCACCCCGAAATGCGGCGAATGGAACGAATCGTTCTGCTCAACATCGTCGACAACGCGTGGAAGGACCACCTGCTGCAGATGGATTACCTCCGCAGCGCGGTTGGACAACGTGGACTGGCCGCCATCGATCCCAAGACCGAGTACAAAAAAGAAGGGATGCGGATGTTCGATGAGCTGTGGACATCCATTGGTGAACAGACCACTGACCTGATTTTCAAAATGGAGCACCTGGACGAGGATTTTGTCAGCGAAACATGGGTGGGTGCTTCCGCCAGCCAGGCTGACGCGCAGGACATGTCTTCCATGGAAGCCGAGGGTTCCTCGGAATACACCAGTTCGCAGCAGGACACCAAACTGGAACCGATTCGCAACCGGACAGAAAAGGTTGGAAGGAACGACCCCTGCCCCTGTGGCAGCGGCAAGAAGTACAAAAATTGTTGCCTGCGAAGGTAACCACCTTTTTACTCGTGGAAGTCTCGACGTACCGGGCAACCATCACTGGCAGAATGGGGAGGGAATCCCATGAAGTACATTCTGAACCTTGCTTACCTGCTGCTGCTGCTTGCCTGTCTTCCGCTGCTGTTGTACCAGAGGGTTTTCCGCGGAAAGGTCCGACCGGCGCTCTGGAAAAAATTCTGCGGCAGTGGACCGGTTCGAAAATCGAATCGTCGCTGCACGCTGTTCCATGCAGTCAGTCTTGGTGAAGTCCAGGCAATCCGGGACCTTGTGGATGCTTATGTCCAGCTACATCCACACACCGAAGTGATGGTCTCAACCACCACGCAGACCGGGTACAACGCCGCACGCAAGGCATTTCCGGACCTCGAGGTCTGCTTTTTTCCCTTCGATTTTTCCTGGTCGGTGACCAGGTTTCTTAACCGGATACGACCTGACAGGGTCGTACTGGCCGAACTGGAAATCTGGCCCAACTTTCTTGCAACCTGCCACGAAGTGGGGATTCGCTGCTGTCTCGTCAATGCCCGGCTGAATGCCCGCAGTACTGCCCGCTACCAGCGAATTGGCTTTTTCTTTGAACGCATTTTTGGAAAGCTGGACCTGGTTTGTGTCCAAACCCCGGAATACGCCACAAGGTTCCAGCAGGCAGGCGTTCCGCATCGCCAGGTGGTGGTTACCGGCAACCTGAAATACGATGCCCTGCTCACCGACCGCAGTCACCCGTCTATCCAGGAAAAAAGATCGCTTATCCAGTGGCAGGACCAGGACCTGGTCTTTCTCGCAGGCAGTACGCAGGCGCCGGAAGAGACGTATGCTATCGACAGCTTCCTGCAATTGCGGCAGCAATTTGAAAACCTGCGTCTGTTTCTCTGCCCCCGGCACCCCGAAAGATTTGATGAGGTGGCCAGGATATTGCAGCAGCGTGAGGTTCCTTTCAGCAGAAGGTCAGAACTTCCTCCAGCACACCAGGTGGAAAGCAATGCCTGTGAAAAGGTCGTCCTGCTCGACAGCGTGGGCGAACTGAGGTACTGGTGGGGAGTCGCGGACATTGCCTTCGTAGGAGGGAGTTTCGGCAACCGGGGTGGACAGAACATGATGGAACCGGCAGCCCTGGGTGCTGCTGTCAGCTTTGGCCCTCACACCAGAAATTTCCGAAGCGAGGTCCAGTTACTGAACGAGGCCAAGGCCTGCGAACCCTTGGCCCAACCTGAAGACCTGACGCGTTTCCTGGAAAAATGCCTGACGGATCGGGACTATCGCCAGCGCCTCGGAAAGAATGCCCGAAAACGGCTCCAACAATCTCCCGACGAGCAAGGCACGGCCCGGGAAAAGACACTCAAGGCACTCGCCGACGAAAGCAACCGTTCGCACCAGGCGGGTGAGCGTGGCCAAGCAGCCTGATCGGGAAAAGCCTGCAAAGACGTCTTTAATTCGGATCTGGCAAAGTATACCGGGAGCCCCGGCAACGTCCCCTCATGGTCCGGACATGCGGCACCCCGGTGAAGGGGATGCCTTCAGGGTTTCCGGGAGTTCTGTAGAACTGGAGGGAGACGGAAACACATCGACCTTCCAGGGTATTTCTGAAAAAACATGGAACGCCCGAAAAACGGGGAATGCCTGAAAAAACAGGCGATCCACCCGCCTTTCAACCGGTTCCAGAAAAGGTCTCCAGGGTTTACAATGAGGGGCTTGATAAATCACGCCGCAACCGGAAAGTCGGACCTCTTGCACTTTTTAGGAGTCGCTTCTTATGTCTTCGGACAAGTTTTTATTTACCAGTGAATCAGTGAGCATGGGCCATCCTGACAAGTTGGCCGACCAGATTTCGGACGGCGTTCTCGACGCCCTGCTGGAGCAGGATCCCGACAGTCGCGTGGCCTGCGAAACCATGGTAACCACCGGCATCGCCATCATTGCAGGTGAGGTAACCTCGAAGGCTGTCGTCGATTTCCAGAAGGTGGTTCGCAACGTCATTCGTGAAGTGGGATACACGGACGACCACATGGGGATCTGTGCAGACACTTGCGCTGTCATGGTTTCGCTGGACAAGCAAAGTGAAGACATCGCCCAGGGCGTGGACGAAGACAGTGACTCCGGCAAGTCCATCGGAGCGGGTGACCAGGGCCTGATGTTCGGTTATGCCTGCAACGAAACCCCCGAACTGATGCCCCTGCCAATTGCCCTCTCCAACCGGATTCTCCACAGGTTGAACGAAGCCCGCTTTGCCAGGGAAGTCGACTGGTTGCGACCGGACAGCAAGAGCCAGGTCACGATCGAATACGATGGAGACAAGCCTGTCCGAATTGACACCGTGGTGGTCTCCACCCAACACGGTCCCGATGTCTCCAACGAAGAGATTCGGGACTTCATCACCAACACGGTCATCAAGTCCTGCCTGCCCGCAGAACTGGACAAGGGTGACATCACCTATCACATCAACCCGACAGGAAAGTTCGTGATCGGTGGCCCCCATGGAGACTGTGGCCTGACAGGTCGAAAGATCATCGTCGACACCTATGGAGGATGGGGAAGACACGGCGGGGGTGCCTTCAGCGGCAAGGATTCCACCAAGGTCGACCGTAGTGCAGCCTACATGGCGCGGCACGTTGCCAAGAACATCGTGGCCGCCGAGTTGGCTGACCGATGTGAAGTCCAGCTGGCCTACGCCATCGGTGTTTCCGACCCGGTCAGCGTCCGGGTGGATACCCAGGGAACCGGTAAAGTTGACGAGTCCGAACTGGTCAGAATCGTCCAGGAAACCTACCCGCTCTCTCCGGCTGGCATCATTGACTACCTTCAACTTCGGCGCCCAATTTTCCGCAAGACGGCCGCCGGTGGCCACTTTGGACGGGACGACGCCGACTTTACATGGGAAGACACCTCCAGTGCCTCGAAACTGGCGGAAGCTGCCGGACAGACTGCCGCTGGTTAGAACTCCTGCAGGCTCCACTCCCCGGTTGCCGGTGGCAAACCGGTTACCCTTCCCCGGAAAACAGACACAACCCGCCGCATCGGCGGGTTTTTTATTGCGCCGACCTTGGGTGCCGACCCGTCCATCTCCAGGCTTAGACATTGCAACAAAGACATTGCCACAAAAACGCCTCTCCCGCCAGACCGCGACAGCCAAAAGGAATTGGCGGATTGGACGGTCGGAGGGTTTGCTGGTAACTTTTGAATACCGCACCCGGAGGTGGCGACGGCCCCCGGCATCCCCCAGAATTCCATTTTTTCTTCCTGTTGTCCATGCAAAGATTTTTCATCCTGATGTCCTTTTTCCTGATCGCCCAGTCATCGGCCACACAGGAACCGGAACCCGGCGTCTCCCGGTCCCTGGCATTGCAGCGAAAAGACCGAATTTCGGAAATCGAATACGAATTGGACATGGATCTCAGGCGTTCCGGTCCCATCCGGGCGTCGATCGTGATCCAATTTCGGCTCAACGATCCCCGGATGCCACTAACACTCGACTTCAACGCAGCAGCGGAAAACGTCCTGCTGATCAATGACAAAAAGCCAGACCACGCTACTTCTGTCAGGGCGGGTCACATCCTGATCCCCCCGGAAGAACTGCGGCCAGGTGCGAATCGGCTCCGCATCGATTTCGTGGCAGGCAACCCGTCCCTGAACCGGAATGAAAAATTCCTCTACACACTGTTGGTACCGGATCGGGCCTCGACCGTCTTTCCCTGCTTTGACCAGCCCGATTTGAAAGCCAGGTTCAAGCTGCACCTGACACTACCCCGGGGCTGGATCGCATCGGCCAATGGGGCCGTTGAAAAGGAAACCCGGTCAGGAGATCGGCCACGAATTTCGTTTCAGAAAACAAAGCCCATCAGCACTTACCTGTTCGCCTTTGCCGCCGGTGAATTCCAGCGGATCAGCCGGGAAATCGATGGACGAAAAATGACGTTGATGCACCGGGAATCGGACGCGGCCAAGGTCCAGCGAAACCTAGACGATATCTTTCGCATCCATGCTGCCTCGCTGGAGTGGCTGGAGGAATACACCGGCATCGACTACCCGTTTGAAAAATTCGATTTCGTCCTAATCCCTTCGTTTCAATATGGTGGTATGGAACACACCGGCAATATTTTCTACAACGCCAACAGCCTCTTTCTCGACCCTTCAGCCACTCGCAACCAGAAACTGAACCGTGCCAGCCTGATTGCGCATGAAACCGCCCACATGTGGTTTGGGAACCTGGTGACCATGAAGTGGTTTGATGATGTCTGGCTCAAAGAAGTATTCGCCAATTTCATGGCTGCCAAAATCGTGCATCCCGGCTTCCCCGACATCGACCATCACCTCGGGTTCATGTTGAAACATCACCCCAGCGCCTACGGTGAGGACCGGACCCGCGGAACCTACCCGATCCAGCAGCGGCTCGAGAACCTGAAGGATGCCGGGACCCTGTACGGGAGGATTATCTACATGAAAGCCCCGATCGTGATGCGTCAACTTGAGACGATCATCGGTCCAGGAGCATTGCAGGAAGGCCTGCGTCAGTACCTCGATCAATTCCGTTATGACAACGCTGTCTGGGACGACCTGATCCGGATTCTGGATGCCAAAACGAAAGTGGACCTTGCGGAGTGGAGCAGCACCTGGGTCAAGGAACCGGGTACACCTGAAATTGTTACCGACCTGGAAAAAAACCGGCTTGAAATCAGACAGGTCCGTAAAACCCCCCAGCAGAAATACTGGTCGCAGCAGATCGACATCAAGGTCTTTTCCGATGGGAAAAAAAACAGCGTCATCCGCGCCATGATCGATGGCGAGACAACCACTATCCAGCTGCCGAACCTGGAAAAGGACTACGACTTCTACCTGGCCAATGGATCCGAACTCGGGTACGGTTACTTCCGACTGGATCCCAAAAGCCGCATGTACCTGCTGGAAAATGTTCACCAAGTCAGGGATGACGTGACGCGTGGAGCCGCCTGGTTGGCCCTTTACGAGGAGATGATCCGGGGACACCTCGATCCGTTGGAGTTCCTCCCCTGCCTGCAAAGGGGTCTGCGGCACGAATCCGAAACCCTCAATCGCCAGAACCTGCTGTCACAGCTTTCCACCGTCTACTGGAAATTCCTCACGCCAGGGGAGCGTTCGCATGTCGCCGAAGAAATTGAAACCCAGCTGTGGAAGTGGATCGAATCCGACCTGTCGATCGATGCCCGATCCTCCTACTACAAGTCGCTGGTCTCACTAGCCAGCACCCCTGAAACGATCGATCGACTTTACGGGGCCTGGCAGGCCCATTCCGATCTCCATGGATTGCAGCTGGCGGAATCGGACTGGATGACCCTGGCCTATGAACTTGCGATCCGCAAACCGGAAGGGGCGGCTGAAATCCTTGCCACCCAGGAAAAACGGCTCCTCAACGAGGACCGCAAAAAACGCTTTCGTGCCGTTGCAGCAGCGCTCAATCCGGATGCCAGCCACCGGGACAAGTACTTTGAAACGTTGAAGACCCCCGCAAATCGCCGCCCGGAACGCTGGGTCCTTGAAGGCCTTCATTATTTGCACCACCCGCTTCGCGCCGCGGAATCCGAAAAGTACCTTTTGCCGAGCCTGGAATTGCTGGAGGAGATCCAGCGGACGGGTGACATCTTTTTTCCCAAGCGATGGCTGGTAGCGACCTTCAGCGGACACCGCAGCCCCTCTGCAGCCAGGCTCGTGAACCGTTTCCTGGCAAACCGGCCCGATTATCCTGTTCGACTGAAGAACAAGATCCTGCAGGCAGCTGACCTGCTGTTCAAGGCTTCAGCAAGACAATAGCCGCTGATCCGACCGGATTTGGAACACGGATGGAACTGTGCGAATCCTGTGGGGGGGGTAATCTCGGGCACCATGATTTTGAACCGGGTCACCTGCCTCCATTATGCTTGCAATTTGCAAGCATATTAACTACCATGGCCGCGGCGGATTCAACATCCGGCGGAATCCGAGTCCACCCGGATATCAACTGACCCCGGCCGAATTGCGATCAAAAAATCGTTCGCCTGTTGGACATCGCAGTTCCGCCCTGAAATACCCCACCCTGGTTGGCCTGAACACCCGTCGGGCCCCTGCCCCATCCCCGCGGAAACCAACTCAACGAATTCCGCCATCCGTGTCGGAGGGAGCAAAAACCGCATCATGGTGGATTAAGGCGATCTGTTCAGAAACAACCAACATGGAACCTGCAGAAGACAATCGACGTTACCACGACCTCGACTTTGTACGTGCGGCGGCAATGCTGCTGGGCCTTCTGCTGCACGTCTGTATTTTTTTCCTGCCACCTCACAAGTACTTCTGGGGTGCGGGTGACTACCATGGTGACGTACTCAACCTGCAGTTCCTGAGTTTTATCCATCTTTTCAGGATGCAGCTTTTTTTTCTGCTGGCAGGTTTCTTTGCCGAACTGGTCATGGACCGCAAGGGCCTGGGCCACTTTACCGCGGACAGGTGCAAGCGAATCCTGCTCCCGTTCATCGTGGGGGTGGTGGTGATGGTGCCAATCTTCACTCTCCTGATCGGAAACGGTGGCTACTACAGGAACACATACGACGGGATGTCGATTTTTGAGATCGTCCGCACGACTGTCTTTTTTGGCGTGCTGGAACCGGGGCAACCCATCCGTGACGGCTTGATTCATTACTGGTTCGTTTACTACCTGCTGCTGTTTTATATCGCCCACCTGCTGGCTCGGCCGCTTTTGCTCTCGGGTACCTTTCAATCACTAACACGATGGGATCGTTTCCTCTCCCTGGTGACCGAAAAGTGGTGGGGGTTCCTGCTGCTGGGACTATTGATCTTCCCCCTGCAGTACATCCTGAAGAGCGTGTTTCTTCCACCAACGGGCTTCAATGTTCCAGTGGCCGATCTGCTGCTCTATTTTCTTTTCTACCTGTTTGGCAGCGCCCTCTACCTGAAGCGTGAAAAGCTCGAAAGTCTCACCAGGAATGCATGGTACTATGCGGCTTTTTCGGTACCCCTCTTTATACTCATCAATCAGCCAACCGAGAGAATTGATCTCTCGGCACCGGTCATCAACGACATCACTACCTGGACTGTCTTTGACCTCGGTTCGGGAAATTTTGCAATGCCTCAAATCTGGTCCGAGGGAATTTTCCATAACGGTTGGGGCAAAATCGTGGTCGTTCTGGGACGAACCACCTTATGCTGGAGCCTCTGTTTTGCATCCATAGGTCTCGCCAGTCGATACCTCAGCCGCGAAAATCAGTTCATTCGTTACCTGGCCGATTCGGCTTACTGGGTTTACTGGGTCCACATGCCCATCACCTTCAAGCTTTCCTACATGGCCCAGCCAATCGAAGGCATCAACTCGGTCACCAAGTGTTACGTGGTCCTGGTCCTGTCAACCTGGATCGTTTACGCCAGTTATCAATGGTTCGTGCGCTATGGCTGGCTGGGCAACTTTTTCATGGGACGCAAAAAATCAGCAGCGGACCCCGTAGAACAGAATTACACAATCAGCAACATTAGCCGAAAAATGGCGTCCCCGGTGTTGATGCTGGGGATTTTCTTCTTCTTTGTCGGCTCGCTGCTGCATTACAACCGAAGTTTTCAAAAGTCCGAAGCGCTGGTGGAAGCCTACGTCACCCGGGATGCCGAAACCCTGAAGGCCTGTGGTTCCCTGGAAGGAATCAGGGATCTCTATGGAAACACTCCTCTCCATGCTTCGCAGTTCGCTCCAGAAAAAACGCGCAGGTACGATCCCCTGCCCATCCTGATCAGTGGACTGAACCACCTGGATCACCAGAATGATTTTGGCCGCACGGCCCTGTTTTATGCTGCCCGGAATGGAAACCTTGACGATCTTGGAAAGATCCTCGATGCGGGGGCCGACATCGATATCGCGGATCGATACGGGCACACGCCTGCTCACGTCGCGGCCATCCTGACCGGAAACCGGAATGCCGGAACCTCAAAATCCTACCAGCAGCTGCTCGCAACATTGATCAACCGGGGAGCCAGTCTGTCACTGAAAGATTCCCGCGGTCGCACGGTCGCAGACTGCCTGAAGCAGTTTGGTGGACTGGACCTCTCTGACCTCGACGGGGTGGGTGGAGGTGGACTGGACGCTTCCCAAGGTCCAGGCAAGCCTCCTGCTGACAACTCATCGGGGAAAAACTTGACCGCGCGGTAGATTTCCCACGATCCGAAAACAGGCAGGCTCACCGGTAACCACCCAACCAACGGAGGGCTGCAGACAGTTTCGTTCACATGAAAAGCACCCCTGAATCAACCTTTTGAAAGATAAAGGAAGCGGTTACAGAACGGCCAATTAGAATGGAGTTCTTCAGAACGCCGGCAGGATGCCCACTCAAACCCGAGTTCCCCAGGGCTGCACGTCCCATTGATTTGCCGCCTGCGAGCAAGAGTAGAACATGTTGAAATGCGATTCCTGCCAGGCCGAAATCAACCCCAAGGACAAATTCTGCCCCAGCTGTGGCTCAGCAATTCAGACAAAGGGCGTTGACGAAAGTCATTTCGCAACCCAGGTTTACCAGGGCTCTCTCTCCTCTCCACCAACACCCTCCGGAACAGCACGGCCTTCGTCATCCTCGGCACTTTCGAGTGTTCTCTCGGACACGGATTCGACTTCGCACCGGTTTCCACCGGGGACCATCCTTGGTGAACGTTTCCGCATCGTGGGTCCGTTGGGTCGGGGCGGAATGGGAGAGTCTACCGCGCCGACGACCTCAAGCTGGCCCAATCGGTAGCCCTGAAATTCCTCCCCTAAAACCTCACCCAGGACCACGAGCGACTTAACCTGCTCTATAACGAAGTCCGCCGGGCCAGGTCGGTTTCCCACCCCAACGTCTGCCGGGTTTACGATATTGGTGAAATCGATGGCCAGCATTTTCTCTCCATGGAGTTTATCGATGGCGAAGATCTTTCCAGCTTGCTGAGGCGGATTGGGCGTCTTCCCGGTGACAAGGGCATTGATATCGCCAGGCAGATTTGCAGTGGCCTGTACGCTGCCCATGAGCGGGGTGTCGTTCACCTCGATTTAAAGCCCTCGAACATCATGATTGATGGCCGGGGCAAAGTACGGATCACGGACTTTGGCCTGGCCAGGCTGACCATGGCCAGCGATAACCAGAACGGAATCGTCGGAACCCCTGCCTACATGGCACCGGAACAGCTGGCAGGCGGAGCGGTGGGGGAACACTCGGACGTCTACGCAATCGGGTTGATTTTCCATGAGATCTTTACCGGCAAACCGGTCTTTCGAGCCAGTTCCATAGCCGAAATGATCCGTATCCGGGACCAGTCTGCCCCGAGTCGCATCGCCAATACCGTGAAGGATCTCGACCCCGTAATCAACAAGATCATTCACAGGTGCCTCGACAATGACCCCAATCATCGACCGGCGAATGTCGTCCAGATTGCCGCAGCCCTGCCGGGAGGTGACCCCCTGGCCGCCGCGGTGGCTGCCGGTGAGACTCCCTCACCTGACCTGATCGCTGCTATCGGCAGCGTTGGGGGCATAGCGCCCAAATGGGGCTTGCTGACCCTTGCATGTTTCCTGGCCCTGCTGATCCCAACCATTTTTCTGCTGAACCGGGTATCCCCCCTGAACCAGGCAGACTTTGATTTGAAACCGGAAGTCCTCGAAAACAGGGCCAGTCAACTCTGCCAGGATCTGCTGGGAGTGGAGCCGGCTACCGTCAGGGACTCGTCCTATGGGTATTGGTACAACCCGGACAAGTCTCCAAACGGATCACCCAACGACCAGCGTGATGGCGGCCTGGAGTTCTGGTACCGACAATCCAGCACCTATCTCAGCCCGAATCATCCATTCCTCTAGGCAAGAAACCCCCGAATGGTGACCCTGACGGATCCAGCTCCCATCACCTCCGGAATGGCTGGAATCCGGTTGACCGGAAACGGCCAATTGAGGGAAATCTCCATTGTCCCTCCACTCAACGATACACCGCCGTCCAAAGAAACCGACCCGATATCGGACGCTTCCTGGACGAAAATTTTCAAATGGGCAGGTCTCCGTTTCGAGGATTTCCAGCCGACCGAAACCCGCTGGTCGCCCCCGTGGGATTCCGATGAATCCCATGCCTGGATATTCTCGGACCCCCAGCTGGATACTCCGATCGAAATCCGTGTCGAAGCGGCCACAAAAGCGGGCCGTTTAAGGTATTTCCAGGTGATTTTTCCCTGGACCAGTCGACAATGGACACTCCCGACAAAGTTACCGAACCAACCGTCTGGCGGAGCCAACAAACAGGCCACCAACTATGGAGAAGTCGCCCAGGATGCGCTGTTTTTCCTTTTGGGTGGGCCGCTGCTGGTGATCTCGATCGTTCTGGCAATCCGAAACCTGAAAATTGGCACAACCGACAAGGACGGGGCACTGAAATTCGCGGGCGTCATGCTGCTGATTGATTTCAACCTCGGCCTTTTTGAGGCCCACCACAATTCTTCGGTGGGCCTGGAAATGACCACCTGCCTTTCCTGCCTGACCAATGCGTTGGGCCGAACCGTTCGTTTCTGGATTTACTACCTGGCACTCGAACCGTTTGTTCGCAGGACCTGGCCCAAGGTGCTGGTCTCCTGGAATCGGCTGCTGCAGGGAAAAATATCTGACCCGTTTGTCTCGCTGGAAATCCTTTATGGTTGTATTTTCGGTGTGGTCGGGGCCGCCATCGTGGGATTCTCTGTATTGCTGAATGATCAACCACTGCAAACCATGATGGGACGCAAGCTTTGCAACCCGGCGATTCTTTCCGGTGACTTGGGAGTCATCGCCGGTTTTTTCAATGTCCTTTACAGTGCGTTGCCCGCCGTTTTCACCATGCTTGTAATTGTCGTCTTTCGGCTGATCACAAGGATCGACCTGATTGCGGGCGTGACATTCATCGGCTACATGGCCTATATCAGTTCCGGTCCTGCAGACGGACCCCTGATCCTCCTTCTGATCGCTTTTCAGCAATTCCTGATTGTCCTGATTGCTTTCCGATTCGGGCTTCTGGCATTGGTCGTTTTCAACATCACGAAAGCCTTTCTCACTTTTTTCCCATTAACTCTCAACGTGGATGCCTGGTTTTTCTCAACGGGCCTGATCGGTATCGGGATTCCCGTTGCTCTTGCAATCTCATCTTTTTTCTTTTCGATGGGCGACAAGTCACCACTCCGATCTTCTGACGATGGTGTCTGACAATCGGCGTCCTGTGGCCATCCACCCCGCATGTCTCCTGGCAGCCACCACTGAACAAAGGATGAGCTGGACGGTATTGTGACCTTTTACCAGGAGTCGATTCACCCTTGGATACAAAACACCAGATGCCACCGGCCAACTGCGGACCCCAGGCGATGTCGTGAAAACAATCTGCAAACGCAAAGATGAAAAGCAGAAGTGCAAAAAACTCAATCGAAAAAAATTTGAGTCGACCGCAACGCACTATTGCAAAAAATGCAACCTGATCAGCAGCTGCAAAAAAGACCTCTGCAAACCCCGCAAGCTTTCCAAATCCCAAGGGCAGTAGGAACGGATTCTCAACCGCTCGTGGGCATCTCCAACTCCCTTTTTCGATCATGTTCAGCGCATCTTGTGGACAGATTCGATATCCGGGCAAGCTGCGGTGGAAATCTCGCCAGCAATCAGGGCTTACGCCGGCCGCCATTCAAACGGAGCGTCCCCACCCCCATCGCGTCATCAATCTGAATAACGCGCCATCGGATTGATTCGGTTTTCGACGCCAGTTGGCATTATGACGAGGTCCTCTGCCGACGGCACGCTGTTTGCTCGCTTCTTTGGTCAAACCATCGGTCAAACGGGTCTCGTTGAACCTGAGGCATGCCTGCCTGAAGACCCGGAAATCCCCAACAACCGGAGAGACTGCAATGTCAAAATCCTTTACCAGACTCTCGTTTCCCCTGCTGTCTTTCGTAATCGGCTCCATCCTGACGGCTGCATGCAGTCCTGCCGAGGGGCAGCACACGATACCTTGGACCCCGACAATCGAAGCTCGCGATGACCGACCCCTCGGTTTGCTCCGCCGAAAACGGCCAAAACCGGCTGTCGTCTCGCTGGAGTCGGTCAACTACCGGGGGAGATTCCTGCGGCACCGTGGTTACCGGGCAATCCTGCAGGAAGAAGAATCGAGCCGGCTTTTTATTCAGGACTCATCCTTCCTGCTGCATGCAGGTCTTGCAGGTCGAGGCGTCTCCTTTGAATCGGTTAATTTTCCCGGTTATTTCCTCAAGCTGTCGGGGCGTTCCATCGTCCTGCGAAAGAATGACCATCGGCGTTCTTTCGCGGAGGAAGCCTCTTTTCGGATGATGGACGGATTGGCGGGGCAGGGGATCTCACTGCAACCGATCGGCATGCCGGGACACTTTGTCAGGCATTACGGACACCGATTTATCGTCTCGAAATACAAGTGCCAAAGGCTGTTTCACGAGGATGCATCGCTGATTTTGCGCTAGGAAAATCCGGGATCCGGGCATCGGACAAATAGGGCCTCCATGAAACGCCAAAACCTGCCAGGACACTGGTTGGCAACCCACCTGCAGTGGAGTCCGGTCCGGACCGGTGATCCGATTTCCCGGTCTCCCAACGGAGCTCGGCGGTCGTTGGAATCTTCGAGTCAGACGATTCTCTAGACTCCAGCCAACTCAGTCGCTTTCTTGACGCGCTGGATTGCCACCATGTAGGCTGCGGTTCTCAGGTTGACCCGCCTTTCATTGGCAATCTCCCATACCGATTCAAAAGCCTGACTCAACTTGGCTTCCAGGTTCTGTCGAATCCGGTCCAGCTCCCACTGGTAGAACTGCCGATTCTGAACCCATTCAAAATAACTGACGGTCACCCCTCCGGCGTTGGCGAGAATATCGGGAAGAACGATAATCTCCCGGCTGTCGAGGATGTCATCGGCCGCCGCATCGACCGGCCCGTTAGCTGCTTCGATAATCACCCCGGCCTTGATCCGACCAGCGTTTTCCTCCGTGATGACTCCACCAATCGCAGCCGGTATCAGAACGTCGACATCCAGTTCCAACAGCTCCTCGTTGGAGATTTTTGCAGCTCCTTCGAATCCTTCCAGGTTCCGACCGTCCAGCACGTATTTGAGCGCGGCGTGAACATCGATACCATCTTTTGCATAGTAGGCCCCGGAAATATCGCTGATGGCAGCGATCGTAAAATCGGACTCGGCCAACCATTTCGCGGCGTGAAATCCAACGTTACCAAACCCCTGGATCGCCACCCGGGTACCTTTTGGCTTTCGATTCAGGCGGCTCAGCAGTTTGAAGGTCAGGATCCCAACTCCCCTGCCGGTCGCCTCTTCCCGCCCCCTCGCACCGTAATGCTCAACCGGCTTGCCGGTGATCACCGCCGGGTTGAAGCCATGGTATTTTTCATACTGATTCCGCATCCAGGCCATGGTCTCGGCGTTGGTTCCCATGTCGGGAGCAGGAATATCAGTATCCGGTCCAATCACCTCATGGATCTGGTCAATGAACTTTCGGGTCAACCGCTGATTTTCTTTCCTGGACAGGTTTCGTGGGTCGACGCAAACACCACCTTTTGCCCCTCCGTAGGGAATATCCACAACGGCAGTTTTCCAGGTCATCAAAGCCGCCAGCGCGCGAACTTCATCGAGATCAACTTCGTGGTGATAACGCAGGCCACCCTTCATCGGCCCACGGGCGTCATCATGCTGAACACGGTACCCGAGATAGGTCTTCAGGCTGCCATCATCCATTTCGATAGGGACCTGCACCTGCATTTCCCTTTTAGGCGTCAGCATCAATTGCCGATACTCGTTGCTCAATTCGAGTTTATCAGCTGCTTTTTCAAAATAATTTTTGACAGCTTCGAAAGCCTTCATGATCAAACCGTTTCAGAAGAGAAAGTTCGTGATTTCCCCGCCATCAGCGGGAAAAAACAGTTGACAATTCGGGGAGACAGGCCCGGAAACCCTTGCCTTAAAAATAACCGTTTGTGAGATTTGAGTACATCCGGCAATTTCGGCATGAAAAACCTGAAAACCGGTGGTTTTCGGCCATCCGTATCCAGTTTTCCGTGCATTCGGTTTAAACTTAACAGGAAACGAGAATGGGTTTCCCTTTCACCCATTTGGGACGGCGAACGGTTTTGGCGGTTGAAAAGTCGGCCTCACCGTGTCGAAATCCGTATCCTGGAACGAAACAGATTTCTGGTGTGAAACCCCATTGATGAGTACTGCAGACAACGTCTGGAACCTGATTTCTTCAGGTGACCTTTTTACTGACGAAAAACTGGCGGAATTACAAGCCGAGTTCACAAGGGTCCCCCCGGGACAATCCAATGTGCTGGATTGGCTGGTCAGCCAGGGGGAGATTACCGATTACCACTGCCAGGTCTTCAAGGCGGGGCACAGCGGACCGTTTCGCTATGGCGACTACACGGTAAAAGATCGTATCACCGAAGGATACTTCAATGGCGGCTTCCGTGCTGTTCATTCCGTCACAGGCCACCCGGTAATCCTCAGCTTCGTCTCCGGAGAAGACTCCGAAAAAAAATGGCCCCGGCTGAAAACGGCGGCATCCACCTCGATGTATTTTTCATCGCCCCACCTGGTCCGATGCTATGAGGCAGTTGAGAACGATGACTTCAAATTCCTGGTTTTCGAGGATTACGATGCCGTTCCAATCACCTCCATCATGGCCAAGACCGGCCACCTGAAACCCAAAGCCGCCTGTGATGTAATTCGGCGGCTGGCGCTCGGTCTGCAGACCATCCACCAGGCCGGTTATTCCCACGGGCATATCTCGGCAAAAAATGTTCGTGTCAAAAATGGCAATACCGTCAAGCTGTTTTTTGATCCCCATTTTCAATTTGTGCCATTGGTCAAGGCCAACCTGCAACCGGACCCACATTCCCTGGTCCAGGTCGATTACTGCGCGCCGGAACTGGCGATTCCTGGCAACCGGCCCGATGAATTGACAGACATCTACGCTTTGGGCTGCCTGTTTTATGAATTACTGTCCGGCAAACCCCCTTTTCCGATCGGGAATATCCAGGACCGGATGCAGCAGCATGCCACTCAAAAGGTCAAGCCACTGGAAAACCTGGGATACGACAAGCGACTGGCCCAGTTCGTGTACTTCATGATGGGTAAGGACCGTGGCCTGCGGTTCCAGTCCACCGCAGATGTCATCAAACAGTTGAACGCCCTGCCCGACTGTGGCAACACCCGACCTGCAACGCCCCGGACCCCCGACACCTTTGCCGAATATGATCGCCAGGTGCGGGCCAAAATGATGGTCAATGAATCCACACCGGACAAACAGGCTCCAGCCAATATCCTGCCGCCAAGTTCGGCCCTGCAATCAACGCCCTCCTCAACACCGACAGCCTCAACACCATCTGCTTCGCTGCCCTCCTCCGCCGGGCTACCAGCGAATAAAACAGCGATCGAATCACAGCGGACAGCCGCCTCGCCCCCTGCCGGAATGGGGCCTGCTGACCAGGCGACACAGTCCAGCAACCCGGCCACCCCAACCGGGATGAAACTCAGCGTTGCTGAGGAGGAGGCCAATACGACTTCATCCTACCGGCAAAGACAGAAATCCTCGCTGAAAAAGACACTGATTCCCATTGGCCTGACCCTGTTGGTACTGGCCATCCCTTCCTTTTTTGTCTACCTCAAATACGGCGAGCAAATTTTCGGCAAATCGGATACGGAGACTGCCGACCAGGAGGATTCGGAGGGGAAAGCAGAGCCCGACTCTGGCGATTCTGGCAAGGAAAAAACGAAGGACCCCGGTGGTGAGACCGTACCGAGTGGGGGCAATCTCGTTGCCGACGACGACCGGACACTCTGGGAAAGCCCGACAGCCGGTGAACCGATCAGCACCGAATTAACCCCTCCCGGTTTGAGACTCCTCCTGTCGGTGCGTGGGAACAAGATTTTTGAAAACGATACCGAGAGCCTGCTTGCGAGAAGCTTGGGCCCCAAATTCCAGCAAATGTCTGGTGTCCTGGATGATGTCGCGGGGATCAGTTGGAAGGAGGCCAAACGGGTCAGTTTTTCAGTGCATGACAATAACGAGGAAGGTCAGGACAATCTCCTGGGAGCATTCGTGGTTGAACCGGTCGACCAAAAACCGGTTGTCTACTGGCTTGCCAAGTGGGGGGATTGCCAGAAACAGGAGACACCCAAGGGGACCTACTACAAATCCAATAATGGCTGGTCCTACTATACCCCTGACAAGGAAAACGTGACCCGTTTCCTTGCAGCCCCCGAAAGTCTGGTACGCGAGATTGTCGAGAACGGAACGGCCCTGCTGTCGACCGGGTTGAGCAGGCTGTTGCAAAGCACGGACCAGGATCGGCACCTGAACCTGGTAGTCGTCCCCACCGACCTGGCGAGCCCAAGCGGAGTGACCCTGTTCGATCCGAATTGGCTGAAAGTTCTCGGTTTAATGAGCTGGTACATGGGCGGTGAAGACAAAATTCAAGCCGCCTACCTGAGCCTGCATTTTGATGGCGGGGATGTCTACCTGGAAACCGGCCTCAAACCGCAACTGGACAAAGACCCTTTCACTCTCGGTGAAGAACTTCGAGCAAGGCTGGCCAAGGCTCCTACCCTGGTGGACGATTACATGCTTGAAATTGACGCTGACAAACACTGGAAAAAACTGGCCCGCAAAATCCCGGATTGGATTG
Organism: Planctomycetota bacterium; assembly: GCA_036336715.1. Classification (GTDB taxonomy): domain Bacteria; phylum Planctomycetota; class Planctomycetia; order Pirellulales; family Pirellulaceae; genus JABAAE01. Next base: position 19,313 of record JAYZFP010000065.1, on the reverse strand, counting down.
ACAGCGTCGCCAGCATGTCGCGAGTCGGGGTGGAAAACAAGATCACGATTGCCAATTGCTGGCAGAATGCGGCGGCTCCCCACAATCTGCTGGCCGGTCTTGAGTACACGGTTACCTTTGCCGACGGTGCTGGCGCGGTCGTCCCTCAAACTCCCACCAAGAAGACTCCTGCCACCATCGAGGAATTGCTGGCCGACATTCGAACCATCGAAATTGCAAATGATGACCTGAACATTGCGGTCGACAAGATTGTTGCTGAGGTCAAGGATGATTACCCCAAGCTTCCCTTTGAATTCAAAATCGTCATAAATGGCACCCACCTGATGGATGACGGGATTACAAAGAACCAGAGGCTGGTTGATTTCAAGGTTGAAAAAAAGGCCCTGGGCGACATCCTGGCCCAGTTCGTATTTACGGCCAACCCGATCAAGACATCTACCGGACCAAGCGATCCGATGACCAAATTGATCTGGGTCATCCATACCGATGAAAATGGCCAGAAGTATGTTCTGATTACCACTCGCAAGGCAGCCGCACGGGAAGGTTACACCTTGCCGCAGCAGTTTGTTCCCGGAAGTTGAAAATCGAAAATGACGCGAGGATCACGGATCGCCTTGCAGAATCAAATAGCCGAACCCAATAACTGGACGGAAAATATGGCCCAGCAGCGTCAGGAGGAGACGGTTTCCTTTCGGGTCGCGCGGTACATTTGAACGACGCCTCTGCAAGATGATGTAGTGAATTAACTGTCGGTGCAAAGCTCCGCGTGGGACCTTTGCCGGAATGCTCTGCCGAACCGCAGCACTCGGCAACTCTCCGCAGGATGGTCGATTGCCTGCCCAAGAGAATCCTGCCCAAGAGAATCCTGCCCAAGAGAATCCTGATCGAGAACTGCATGAATCGGTTTCTTTACCCATTGCCGGTTGCCAAGACAGTCTTCACCGCCTGGAAAACGCGCATGAAAAAGCCCCCGCAAAGCGAGGGCTGTTCCGGAAAGGGTCCCGCTTCTGGAAAATCCTAGTGGTCGTGGTGATCCTTGAATAGCATATGCTTTTTATCACCCTTGGCAAAAACGTAAGCCACCAGGTCCAGGATTTCCTCACGTGTCAGCTTGTTCATCAACCCGCTGGGCATCAGTGAAAGCTTGGACTTCTTGTAAGCCTCCACCTCCTCCTTGGAGAGGACAGTTGCCTTGTCCTTGGCCAGCGGATCGATCACGATCTTGTACTGGTCATCGTTTTCCTCCACCACCATTCCTGTTACCTGCCGCCCCGAGTCGAGAGCGAAGATGAAGGATTGGTATTTTTCATCAATATCGCGTGAAGGCTCAAGGATGGATCGCAGAATGTGTTCGGTCGTTCCCTTTTTGGCATCCAATTTGGTCAGGTCCGGACCGAAAACATTACCCTCGCCATTCATCTTGTGACAACCGGTACAGCTGGCCACTTTGAACAATTCCTTGCCGACGTCCCATGATCGACCCATGGGCAGTTTCTGCACATCGGCAATCAACTCGTCGTACTTCCAATCGCGGTTTCGGTTCACCATATTGAGCATGTTGTCCCGAATTTCAACCGGATTTTCTGCAAGGTATTTTTGAGGGTTGATCTGGTACTCCTCAAAACTCTTCACAACATACAAGGCTCCATACATTCGTCTCCAGTGTCCCGGGTAGGTACAGACATAGGGGTAAACGCCTGGCTGGCTGGGGACCTGAAAGCTGATGGCCTGGGTGTCGCCCGGCTGCACCAGCTCACTGCCAAGCAGAACCTTGTCCGACTTGGGGATATAGTGTCGTGCTGCGGCATCCTCGTCCCGACCGGTTGCCTCTCCCAGCTCACCGACTTCCTGCAGGGCCCCGGGCCGTGTGATGGCAAAGTTGTGAGGCATTGAATCGGTGTTGGAAAAACGGAATTCAACCGTTTTCCCCGCTTCTACAACAATCATTTCCTTGTCATAGATCATGCGGTGTGGCACTGTACCGATCGCAATCACTCTCACGTCCAGATTGTTGAGACGATTCAAAACCGCCTTTTTTCGAGCCGGCGTCAGTTTTTCCGCGAGCTTCCTCGTCAGATCTGCCGCCTGCTGGGCAGGTCCGCCGGTTCGGTAACGGGCTGGCATGGAACTCAGGTAGCCGACCAGGTTGTCGACCAGTGGTCCCACCTGCCCAGCGGGCCAGTTTTTCTGTGAAATCCGGGCGAGGGCCTTGATAGCGGTTGGCCGGTTACGCCCTTTGGCAATCAGCGAGGTCAATGCCGTGAACTTTTCCTTTTCACGACCGGGGATGGCAGCCAGGGCCTCGATGGCAACATCATGCAGAGTCATCCGTCCCCCCAGCACGAGGTTTTTTGGTGGGATCGCCTGCTTGGTAAAACCGGGACCCGCCCAGGTCACCCGCAATCCGTCTCCGCCCCCATTATCGAAATAGGAAACAATCAGGGCGTGCGTCCCTGCAGCCAGGTTGATCGTTGCGTTCTTTTCAGTCATGCCGTGCATTCCATCATGGTTGATCAGCAACTTGCCATCCAGGTAAATGCGAGACCCATCATCCGAAGCGATGTAAAACGTGTACTTTCCTGCCTTGGGAACTACGAGGTTCCCCGTAAATTTCAGGGCAAACTTGTCCGCCTGCTTTCTTTGAGGAACATTCATTACGATCTGGGGAACCACGCCGGATGCCTTGGGTTTCATACGGGCCAGTGTTTCCAACGCTACGTTACTCGCACTGGGGTAATAGTAGTCCACCTTGATTCCGGCCTCGGAAAGATCCGAACCCGAGGGTTCCGGTTCGAGGTGAGCTGGCATGGATGAAATCAGGGGCAACACCTTATCGAAAAGCTGGTTGCGAACCGCCCGGTTGACCGAGGGAACCGCGTCCAGGAAATCCCGCAGGTTTTCCTTGTTCTTGGAGGCATTCAAAAAGGCATCATCCGGTCCGGAGGCAGCGACCCAGGCGGCGTACCCCAAACGTTTGATTTCGGCTGTTTTGCCTCGGGTGGCCATGGCCTCGATCTGCTTTTTGACCGAGCCGAGCCGATCGATCGGCTGGTCCGCGAACACTTGGGTCAACGCCGAAATGTTGATATCTGAACGGGACTGCGCTTCCTCAATGGTGGCCAGAATCACTTCCAGCTCGGGTTGCCCGCTCAGTTTAGCCAGCCCCGACATGGCAACTGCCAACTGGCTGGAATTGGCGTTCTTGCGACTGATGATCGCCCGGTAAACGGCTTCTGATTTTTCCATTTTCATCAGTGCATCCACGCTGGCATTGACCAACACATAGGCCTGTGCAGCAGCGGACAGCTTTTTGCCGGAACTTTGGGCATCGGCGATCACCGCATCCACGTTGATACGGCTCTTAGCGTATTTGAGTACGGTTTCGAGCTCGGGATCCAACTGCCGGGTGGCAGCCTCAAAAATGGCCTCGGCCGTAGCATAGCCTTCAAACTCGACGGCTGCCTTGAGGGCTTCAGCCCTGACCAGGGGAGACTCGTCACGAGCCGCCGTGAGCAGCAATTCCTGCCAGTCATCCGTCCGACCGGCCCAATGCCCCATCGTCCGAATGGCGGCCGCCCGCACCCGTGGTTCGGCTGCCTTGAATACTTTGGAGAGCAGCGGCATGTTGACGATTCGCTGCTCCTCGAACACCCACAGACACTCCAGCAGAGCCTGGGCCTGGTTGTTCTCCCGACCTCCTTTGGCAGGGTCCAAGCTGGCGGCAAACGCGCCGACCTCTTTGCGAATTGCTTCCGGGGAACGCCCTGACAGTTCGAGGCGGGCTCTGTATCGAACCGCATTTCCTAGGTCCAGAAGATGCCTGCAGACTTCGGCAATGGGTTTTCCTTTCATTTTGGCCAGCGGTACCGGCTTGCGGTTTTTCTGGGTCACGCGGTAAACCCGACCATGCTGCTGGTCGCGGTTGGGATCCCGCATGTTGTGCTGCATGTGTCCAATCAGCGTATTGTGCCAATCAGAAATGTAGAGCGCACCGTCTCCACCCATTTCCACGTCGCTGGGCCGGAAATTCGGATCCTTTGAGAAAACGATCGGTTCGATTTCCGTGGCCATGATATCGGCTCCGGCATAGGTCACTTCGTGTTGATAAACACCGAGGTCACCAATTGCGTTGCAGATCAGGAAATTGCCGTTGTAATCGTCGGAAAAATGACCGCTGGAGAGAATTCCGGTAGCCGGCACGGGTCGCACCCGCTTCTTGAACCATTTTTTGTTGCCAATGCCCTTGCCGAGATTGACATAACTTCCAGTTCCCCCCGTTCCATCATTTGCGAACTGGTAACCCCATTGGTCAAAAACGTCACCATGCGGGTTGGGACCGATGGGAAAGTGAAACTCAAACTCGAAGGTTCTCGGATTGAAACGGTGCACACCGGAAGCTCCGGAACGGAAAGTCCTGGTCGGCGTCTCAAAGTTGGCAACGTTGAAAATCCCGCGGGAATAATACATCCAGCCATCCGGCCCGATCACCATGGCATTGGCCGAGTGATGGGTATCTGCGCTGGACACGCCCTGCAGCATGCGGATCTTGACGTCCGCCTTGTCGTCTCCATCGGTGTCTTTCAGGAACCAGATCTCCGGTGGAGCAGCGACCAGGACGCCACCGTTCCAGAATTCGAACGCGGTAATACTGTTCAATTCATCGGCAAACACAACACAACGGTCTGCTTTTCCGTCCTGGTCGTCATCCGGAAGAATCAGCAGGGCATCCTCCCTTTTTTGGGTCGGATTCCAGTGTGGATAGGAAGGCCAAACCGAAACCCAGAGGCGACTGTCGGTATCCACCGCCAACTGAACCGGGTTGATCAGGCGGGGAAATTCTTTTTCGGAAGCGAACAAGTTGATTTCCATGTCCTGGTGAACGGTCATCCGTTCAATCGCCTTGTTTCCATCAAGGTACTCCCAGCGTCCATCTTCGAGCTTGCCCGGTTTGTTGGTTTTCACATCCAGCTCGGGGGGCAGGTTGTCGTCCTTGACCTGCAGGTTGCCGCCCTGGGCTACGGACCAGACCCTCTGGTCCCGGTTCCGGGTCATGACATCAAAAATCTCCATCTCGCGCTTCATGACATCCGCGTTGGATTGCCCATGCCAGGCCAGTTTGGATCGACCACCATAAACGTTGTAGCCATCGACCACACGGTAACGACTGAACCAGTGATAATTCTTGTCAAGAATGGCATCCCGCAATCGCTTCGTATCGCCCGAATAGACTTCCCCGAAAAGTTCTCTGGCAATCACATCCGCTACAACGCGGTTACCGTGATCGAGCAGGTGAATCCCGTTCATGGTCAGGGGTTTTTCGGCCTTGGCATAGGCGGCAAGCGTGGGTTGAAAAAGATCAACAAACCGGACCTTCTTTTCGCCGCAGACTTCTTTCATCGCCCGGGTGTAGAGGGCAAGGTTACGGTTGTTTTCCGTACCGTCCGGCAGGTGCGGACTTTTCAGGTTTTCGTGTGCGATCGGTGAAAAGAAAACCAGGCGTGGGGAGGACTTTCCGTTGTAACGCTGCGTCAGCATCCCATCAATTGTTTCAGCGAGATCCTTGCGGAACCCAGCCAGGCCAGCCTCACCCTTCAAAGACTCGTTGTAGCCAAAAAAGCAGAGAATCACGTCCGCCTCGCACTTGCTCAGCCACTGATCCGGGCTACCGAAACTCTGGGAGCGGGGGCGTGTCTTGACCTCGTCCGCGGCAAAACCGATATTTCGAACAGTCAGTTCGAGCATCGGGTGCAAAGCGTGGATCTGGGTTTCCAGCCAGGCGTGATGTTGCATCCGGTCGGCCATCGTGTTGCCGATGTAAACAACATGATCGCCTTTTTGAAGCGTGAACTTTTCCTGTGCAAAGCCACTGGGAACAAAAGTTCCGGTTGAAAGTGCCAGCGTGAAAACCACCACCAGCTGCCATGGGGATCGGAATCGAATCGTTTTCATTAAGAATCCTGTTGAGATTTCAGTCGACAGTCTATGCATGCTATCTATTCGTGCTATTTGTCAGTTTGCATCCGGCTACCTGGACGTTCCCGGTGATGGACGTCGCTGGTCGAGCCGACCAGCGACTATCCCGTAAGTCGGAGACCACGTTCCCTCATCAACACCTTTGCAAGGGTTCCCGCCGTGGAATGTTGGAAGGAAACCGGTTGGCTGGTGATGTGGGGATCGCAATCTGCGAGGTGCAGAACCTGCATTGTCAGGACCGCGGGCTTTTGCACCCGAAGGCTCAGGACCGCTGGGGGTTGCCGGATATTGAAATGTTGGATTTGTGAGTCTCTTCCTGAAAAACGCAGGAGAGATTTGTTCGATTATAGATCGTAAGCGGACCTGATTTCGACCCTGCAACCAATTTTTTTCAAGCTGCGGGGCCGGTTTTTATTTCAGGAATCTCAAAGCCTTTTCCCTTTCTCCCAGCTTTCTCCGCAATCTCTTAAACCAACCGTATCAAGATTGTAAAGGTAACCCAACACTCGCTGGTTGAATTCCGCTTCTACCTCGATCTGCTGCCGGACATACAGTCCACCCACCACGTCTTCCACCCGGTCAATTTCCTCGAGACACTCATCGCCTACTCGCCAGATTTCTCCCCGGATCCGCATACCCAAATCCGACTCGATCAAGCCCGGATATTCGCCACAGTCCAGCAGCCGGTAACAGGGCTGCGTGACACTTTCGCAGAGAAACTGCTCCGCCGCCAATAACGGCGCGCGACAAAAACCACGCTTCAGTGTTCCATACACAAAGAGCAGATTCCCGGGGCAATCCATCCCTTCACCCATCCTGCTGGTAGCGAAGTTTCTTGCGCAGCTGCCTGATCGATTCTGTCTGCTCCATGAGATGGACAATTCTCTTTTCATCCCGTTTTTTTTGACGGGGCGTCTGTACCCTGAGTGACTTGATATTCTGGCTCCCGTCGTCCGAACCCCATCTCCACGAATAGGTAGAGGGGGGCGAATACTGATCGGTACCCGTTTCCCGTGCAGATCCGATAAACGAATAAAGCCGCCTGGTTTCCGCGATCGGGTCAGCTACGATATCCTCGTAGCGGACCAACAGCACGTTGCCAGCATCCGACTCGGATTTGTCCACCAGGCTGGAGGTCACCCCGACCCAGTACTTTCTCGCCAACCAGGTCGTCACCCAGGGAGCGCTCCAGCCAGCGAACCAGCGAAAAGTCATCTTTCGGAGTGAGACGACTGTGTCGTACAGATCCCGGACCAGGGCGATGGTCTTCAGGCCTTCCACCTGCGGCAGCTTCGGGTAGGCGTTCGTTTCGTGGTACCAGGCAGGTTTTTTCAGAACCTTGATCGGGGGCTGCTCCGGCCGGTGATCTTCCAGGATCCGGCGGACCGTTGCGGAACTTTGAAAGTTGGTTTCGGGAAGGTTCAGCACATCGTCTGCTTCGGCCAGCAATGCCTTCAACAGGGTAGAACCGCTTCTCATTGTCGAGGCGATCACCACGATGGATGGTTCTGTTGTCATTCCACGGCTGCCAGGTTTAAAAATGACCAGTGAGCACCACATGCCGGTGCCGGTTCGTTGTCCAGTTCCTTTCCGGTTGCCCGGATTTCTTTCGCCAGTGCGTTGAGCCCCATTCTGATGGAAACGTTGAACAAGTCCATCCCCGGGCCGGACGACAATTTCAATCGCCACAGTTGCACCCGGCACGAGGCACCGGAACCACCGGACATTATTGAAAACAACGAATCATCGCCGTAGCGGTTGAAAAAGTGGACGCCCGTGGGCTCTGTATGTCTGTTAGAATACTTTTACAATCAAGACGACGCAGTTTGAATGCCCGTTGTGCCGGCTTCCCCCTTGTCCTCGCAGATCATGAAGAACACCCACCCGTTTTCGGGGCTGATGTACCTTGTGCTCGCTGCTGCCCTGGGTGCCATCCTGGTCTTTTTACCCGGCCAAATCATTGAACAGTACAGCGTGGCGGCCGAGGCAGGAACCGCGACAGCTGTGCTGTACGTCATTGCGATCGGCCTGGGCTTGATTCTGCTGCTGGGGACTGGTGGCATTGTTTTCTATCGACTGTGGCGAAATTCGGTCGAAAAACGACAGCGCCTGGAAGATCGTAACAAGAACCCAAGTGAATTATCGAATACCGAAAAGCAGTCAGAATTCGATGAAAACATGGAACTGATCCGCCAGCTGGGCGAAGAGACGGACAGGGATGAGCTGCAATCGGAAATCGAACCTTTGGTCCGGCAGCTGGAAGACAAACAGAGGGAAAAAAAGCTGGAAATCGTGGCATTCGGTTCGATTTCCTCAGGCAAGAGCTCGGTTTTGAATCTGCTGGCAGGTCGGGATGCCTTTCGTACCGATGCCGGGGGAGGAACCACGATCCAGCGTAACGAAATCCCGTGGTCCGGACAGGACCAGGTCATCCTGGTGGATACCCCCGGACTGGGAGAAGTGGATGGTGAGGAACACGTTCACATCGCGGCACAGTCGGCCAGGGATGCGGATATTGTCCTGGTGGTGGTGGATGGCCCCTTGCGGGAGCACGAATTCACCTTGTTGGAAAAACTGTCGGGAATGGAAAAACGTGCTCTGGTTTGCATCAACAAGTCGGACTGGTACACGGCCGAAGATCGTGAAAAACTGTTGTCCCAGGTCGGTGAGCAGACAAGGGACATGGTGGAGCCGGAGGATATCGTCTTCGTACAGGCCAAGCCCGTCCATCGCGTTCGTCAGCACGTGGATGCCGCAGGTGAAATGACCGAGGAATCGATTGAGGTCCCGCCGGACATGGAACAGCTTTCCACCCGGATGCTGAACATGGTTCAAAGAGATGGCAGAGACCTGCTGATGGCCAACCTGCTGCTACAATCACGTGGACTCTTTGAGCAGGCCAAACGCAATGTTGAACGGGCCCTGGACGAAACAGCTCGGCAAATCATCGAAAAATACATGTGGACTGCTGGTGGCGTTGCGGCAGCCAGCCCGTTCCCGCTGATCGACCTGGCAGCCGGTTGCGCCGTCAACACCAAAATGGTGATGGACCTTGCCAAGGTCTATCAACAGAGTATCGACTTGCAAACCGTCACCAACCTCATGGGTCAGATGGGGAAAACCCTCCTGACCACCATCGGCACCAACACCACCGGTCCGCTGGTCGCAGCAGCAGTCGGTTCCATGCTCAAGACGGTGCCCGGTATCGGCACCGTAGCCGGAGGCGCCGTACAGGGGATCGCCCAAGCGGTTGTGGCTCGATGGATCGGCTATGTGTTTATCGACTACTTCAAGAATGAGATGCAACAACCGGAAGGGGGACTGGCCGCCCTTGCCCGCAAAAAGTGGAACATGCTGACCAGTGTGAATGAGCTGCGCAAGGTTGTTCAGGAAGCACGTCTGCAAATGAAAAATCGGGAAGACGGTTAACCCCTAACCCTCAGGACAGGGCTTGCCCGCCCCACGTCCTTTTGACTCCAAGCCCACAAAACCACGGGAATCATCGTGCCTGAACCCCAAGAATCCGACGAACAACAGCCGGCAGACGGACACGAGCCTGACATCGCTGTGCCTTCTGAATCCCGTTCCACGGCTGAAATCGAAGAAGAACTGGACCAGTATTCCGCAGCCATGGGAACTGTTGAGGCCACCCTTGCCAAAATCAGGAGCTGCACGGACAAGGAAAAATCGGCTTTGCGGGAGGACGTGAAGCAGCTGGGACAGATGTACCAGAAGCTTTCCCGGGGCAGAGTCGACATTGTCATCTTTGGTGAAATCAGTACCGGCAAGTCCGCCATGATCAATGCCCTTGTCGGACAAGCCGTCGCGGCTGTGGATGTCCAGGGAGGATGGACCAAGGAAATCTGGGGAACCAGCTGGGAAGGAACAGGACATCGCATCCCGGGCCTGGATGAATCGGAAATCGTTTTGATCGATACACCCGGGATCAATGAAGTTGGAGGGAGTGATCGTGGGGAACTGGCCACCGAAGCGGCACGCAAAGCTGATCTGATCCTGTTTGTCACCGATTCGGATCTGAATGAAACCGAGTATGCAGCCCTGTACCAACTGGCCTCCCTTCAGAAGCCGATCATTCTTGTGCTCAATAAAATGGATCTTTACAACCCTGAGCAGCGAACGCGGCTTACGGAGGTACTGGAAGAACGTGTTGGAGACTGGATTCCCCGGGACCAGATCGTGACAACGACAGCGGATCCAAGGGAAGTTGAATGCATCATTGAGAAACCGGATGGGTCCACTCACAGCGAGTGGCGACGCCCTGCACCCCGCGTCGAAGACCTGAAACTCAAAATCATGGAAATCCTCGACAGGGACGGGCTCGACCTGATCGCACTGAATGCTGCACTCTATGCAGCGGACAAATCGGACCGGGTAGCATCGTTGCGGGTGGAATTGCGGGATCGCCACGCAACCCAGTTGATCATGACCTACGCCACAATCAAGGCAATCGCCGTGGCCGCCAACCCGGTTCCCTTCGGTGATACTCTTGGCGGGGTGGCTGTGGACGTGACGATGGTCATGATGCTGGCCAAGGTTTACGGATTGGAGATGTCTTCAGCCAAGGCGAAAGAGCTTTCCACGGCAATTGCCAAATCGGCCGGATGGGTCGGTGCAGGTGAGTTGATCGGCCCCCTCGTCAAGTTGTTTACCTTGTCGGCGGCCACTCCCCTGATCATCCTCCCGCAGGGTGCCGCAGCGGGCTACAGCTCCTACATTGTCGGGCATGCGGCCAAGTACTATTTCGAGCATGGAGCTTCCTGGGGATCGCAGGGCCCAAAAAAGGTGGTCAAGGACATCCTTTCCAGCACCGACCGGAGTTCGGTCGTCAGTCATCTCAAAAAAGAAATCCAGAGCAAACTCTGGACCAATCGTCACGCCAATTCAGGATGACCGAACCAACTTTTATACCAGCCGCTTGGTGCCTCAGCCAACAAGTTGACTGAGTAACAATCCGAGCAGGGCCGACATGAATAGAAGGACATTTTTCTCGCACAGGAATTTCATCGGTTATCTCCTCATTGACTTTCGCGTTGACTTCCGCCAATTTCCAGGGCGGTCACTCAGCTAATTGCCAAAGCGGGAAAACAACTGACAAAGTTTCAGAAAAAACCCCCCTTTTTCCCGGAAGCCGGCTTGGATGTGGATTTGAAATCCGGAAGTCCAGCGGCGAGGTCCCTTCCCCGCGAATCAGGAAGTCTGTCTATCCCCGGCCTATCCATCGAGAGGCTGTTCCATCCCGGAGGACCGGGGCAGGGAATACAACTTTTTCAAGAGTGAATCGAATCGACAGCCACATTCAACAACGGGCAGTGTTCGCGTGAGACTGCCGAACGCGGAACGAGGACCTCAAACCAGAAGCGGAAACTAGACTTCGTCGTTTGAGTAAAGAGAATTGCCGAACTTGGAGAAGTGGTGACGCGGGGCACGATTGCCGGACCATTCCTCCTCGAGCTTGGCAAATACCAGGTCATAGCCATTACAGTCACGAAAACGAAATTCCTTCAAGCCGCCCCGAACAGTTGGGGGATTCAGCACGAAAACATCTTCGCGGATTTCCTTGTATAGTTCGTCGACATCCCCGACAAAAAAGTAGATTTCTCCCGTCAGTTTGCGACCTGGAAGCTCATCTGCGGAAAATAGAATCGACGTATCAAACCAGCTGATCAGTGCCTGCTCCCGACCATCACGGACGTCGTGCCAGTCGAGCTGAAAACCCAAAAGCTCACAGTAAAAGTCGATCGATTGTTCGACATCCCGGACAAAAAAATGGGGCACAATGGTGATGGTACTGTCCTTCCAATCCAGTTCGCGTGACCGTGGGCAACCGATCTTGATCCTCACGTGATTGAGTCGGGACCAACACCAATTGTCCAACTCGGAATTCTTCCTAACTATAACGAGCTCACGCAGGACTTGCGGTGGTGACACCCATTTATCAACCGGAAAAATAATTGGATGTTTGATTCTGACGGTTTATTCGTTTCAGCACGCAAGAATTAACAGGCTCTCCCCATTTAACCCGCACGATGATTCAAATTCCTTTGCAGAAATCCGGATATCCCGGAGAGCAACCATCCCGCTTTGATGGTGGTCCTGGTCTCCCGCAGCACGGGTGACCAAGCTACCTTTCCCATCATGAATCGATAAAAAAACCGTTCGTTCCGCAGAACGAACGGTTTTTACGTCTTTCCAAAGATACGCGTTTCGCGATCATTCAACGTAATTACAGGAAGCTATGTGATTATCCATAACCGGATTCTCGGCAATCCTCCCCATTTCGTCCAAACCCCGGCGTTGACCAATCGAATGCCAACCGGGGACGTCCTTCAGTTCGGGCATCAGGTCGATAAGCTGCTCCCGAAGCATCTGTGCAAAACGCTGCACAGGTTCTTCCGACGTATTTTCTGCGATCGAAACCGCAGTCTTCATGATCCGCAGTAACTTGGCCCTTTGCATCACCGGGCGGGACAAAGGTCCTCCCGGTTCATCGAGCAGGTCAGTCAGCGGAACTTCGAGAATTTCCTGCCAGTGTTGGAGCTGGCTGATCCGAAGGTCGGAAAATTCGTTTTCCTGTTCCCGCACTGAACGGATGTCCATTTTCATCCGACGAGCAGCGGTGCGAAGAGAAACGCCCTGCTGCTCCCGAACGTGACGGATTCGATTGGTCGGCGAGTGCGAACGCACTTCCTCCTCATGAGCCGAATCCTGTGCAAGAACCTGTAGCTTTGCCGTAGCCATATTGCACCTCCCAGGCTTTCAAACCTGAAGTTGTTTTGGGACCGAAGGTCCAGACAAGTGAAGAGAGTAACAACGAACCGGTTGTCCAAGCCGTCTCGCTGGTCGAACCTCAATGAATCGATGGATTGAAGGATCTGAAATGAGAAGAGATGAGAACTGTTCCGAAAAGTGATCCCGTTGGATGAAAAGGTATATGACGAATCGATCACTTTTTGCGTCGGTCAGTCTAAACCCATATGGTCATCTTTGCAAATAACAATTTCAAAAAAACGACACCAGATCAAAACTGAAGGATTCCATTCCCCCTTTAGAAAGAAGTTTTACTTTGTGCGTATTTTCACATACTGGAAATTGCCCATGAAATCGGCCGATTCCTGCCGAAAAAACAAATTTCGCCGACGCAAGAGAAAGCAGGACATTGGCCTGGAAAATCGCTGGAACCTGGCGAGTGACGTGCCAGGAAGCCCCCGTTTTATGCGGTCGTTGGATGCGATTTCTGAATGGCACCTTTGAACGCGGCCGAACCCTAAACCGCAGGAAACCAGGTTCCCGCCGGATACAACACGATGCAGCATTCGAAATACGGCAGGCAACAGAAAGGAAAATCCAGCCCCTGCCAATCGATCCCTCCTTTGCCCTTCAGATGAAACAGCGGCTGGAGAATCAACCCGATTTACCGCAGGCAACCTTATTTCCGTTTCTTTTCCGGCAGCCTTCTGATTTCTATTTTTCTGAAGGCGGCGGTGGTATTCCACGTTGTAATTCCCAGCGGCCGAGCGGGCTCCTGCTCCCACCAGATATCGTATTTGTGCTCTTGGGTTTCGACAGAAAACAGCTCTTTCTTTTCCTTCCACCCCTCCCGGTTCAAAGTGGCACGAATCGTTTTCTCCGAAACCACCAGGTGAATTTCATACCACTGGTTGTTTTCGAATTCATGAAAACCGGAGGTTTCATTTTCAATGGCCGAAAGCGAATCGACGTTGGACAGCCCGATCGAGCCACCACCCCAACCACCAAGAATCATCGTGCAATAGGCTTTTTCAACCGGAAAAGTCAATCCGCAGAAAAAATCGTTCCCCTCGACCCTCTTGGCACTGAGGAAAACTTCATAGTTCATTCTCGGCAAATCCTTGACGATTTTCGGATCCACAGTGATTCCCGAGCCCGGCATTCCCTTGCCAATCACCAACGCCCGGTTGTCAATCCGGACTTTGCCGTGGTCTTCGTAGTAGCTCTTTTTGAGCACCAACAGCCCCTTGAGATCCCGGCCATTGAAAAGAGACACCGCACCCCGACTGTCCCGCGGAGTTTTTCCTTCCTGTTTCTTTTCCTGCTGTCCCTGAAGCGGCAGCGTAATGAGCCAGCCAACCAGGAGCAAACCAAGGAAACTTCCCACGGTTTTAGCACCAGGGCTGGGCAGAGGATGGTTCGATGAGTCGAGCTTCCCTGGAGTCATGATTTCTTTGCCCCTGTTTAAACTGTATTGCATCACTTGGAATTCCCGTTCATCCAGCTCTTCAAAAAGCGGGGTTTGATCACCCCCCAGTACAGTCGCAAGTCCCGCACTTCACCGATCATTCCGTTTTCTGCGCTGTACTCACCGACCAGGCTGCCACTGTCCGCGCCAAAAGAGAGTCCATCAGCCGGCCTGCCAGGCAGCAGGCCCAGCTTGACAGATTTCCCACTCGGTTCTCCATTCACCAGGATCTGGGCAACACCGTCCGCATCCAGCTTGACGACCAGGTGCACAAAATCCCGGGCATCGACCTTTTCTCCTTCTACTCTCTTGAGCACACCCTGGGCACGCATCATGAAAACCGGAACACCCTTTTCAAGAGCCAGGGCATACCCGAGAGATTCCCCACCCTGAGCAATCAACACACCCTGCCCAGTTCCGGACTTTACGAACCCTCCCAAAGTCAGTGGCTTGTAGGAAGGGTCCAGCTGATTGCCGGAAGGAATTGTCTGGAAAGCCTTCCCGGTGGTTTTGACCGTTTTTGCGGCAGAACCCTGCACCATCTTCAACTTGACCTTGCGGGCGCGGGCTGCGTTGAAATTGACCACCGATCCATCGTCCTGATACTGCTCTCGCAGCTTTTCCAGTTCGGCGTGCATCTGTTTTTGCACCTCCTGGTAGCCTGGGGCGTTGTAGACACTCTTGAGTTCATTCGGGTCATTCTGCAGGTCAAACAACTCCCACTCGTTGACATCCGGCTCGTAAAAGTGGATCAACTTGTAGCGGTCGGTCCGTACACCGTAATGCTTTCGAACCGAGTGGGCCCCCGGGTACTCGTAATAGTGATAATAGACACTCTTTCTCCAGTTCTCCGGTGACTTTCCTTCCAGCAGCGGAACCAGGCTGCGTCCCTGCATGTCCTGGGGAATCTCGGCTCCCGCCATATCAAGAAAGGTCTCTGCAAAATCCAGGTTCATGGCCAATGAACTGGTGGACGATGCCGGTTCAGTGACGCCAGGCCAGCGGATCAGACAGGGAGTACGAAAGGACTCCTCGTACATCCAGCGTTTGTCATACCAGCCATGCTCTCCCAGGTACCAGCCCTGGTCCGAGGTGTAGATCACGACCGTGTTCTTGTCGAGGCCGGTCGCCTCAAGGTAGTCCAGCACACGGCCGACATTTTCATCGACCGAATCGATACAACGCAGGTAGTCCTTGGCATAACGCTGGTATTTCCATCGGACAAGTTCCCTGCCCTCCAGCTGGGTCGCCCGAAACTCGGCATTTTTCTTGCCGTAAGCCCGATTCCAGACTTCTTTCTGTTCCGGGGTCATCCTGTTCCGCTGAGGTGACAGCTTCAAATCATGTTCATTCAGATGTCGCTCGATGGTCATGGCCTGACTCTTGGCCGGTGCTCCTCGCCCTGAGTAATCATCGTAGAGCGTCGCCGGTTCGGGGATCTCCACGTCGTTGTACTTGTCGAGGTACTTGGGTCCCGGCTGCCAGTTTCGGTGCGGTGCCTTATGCTGATACATAAGGTAAAACGGCTTTTCAGGATCCCGTTTTTCCTTGAGAAATTTCAGGGCCTCATCCGTGATGATATCCGTGGTGTAACCGGTATGCTGGACCTCGCCGTCCGGCGTCAGCATGGGAGGATTGTAATAGGGCCCCTGCCCTTTGAGGACATGGTAATAATCGAACCCGGTTGGCGCGGACGCAAGATGCCATTTGCCGACAACGGCCGTCTGATAGCCAGCTTTTTGCAGTAATTTGGCAACATGCTGCTGCTGACCGTTGAAGCGATTCCCATTGCGGATAAAGCCGTTCAGGTGGCTGTATTTGCCGGTCAGAATCACTGCTCGCGAAGGACCGCAAATCGAATTGGTAACAAAACATCGATCGAAACGGAGACCTCCCTTGGCAATCCGGTCGATATTCGGCGTCTTGTTGACCTTGCTTCCGTAGGCGCTGATCGCCTGGTAACCATGATCATCCGACATGATGAACAGGATGTTGGGCTGCTTACGGTCCGCGCCATCGGCCCGGTGATACACAGAAACCACCAGCAAGAACGCGAAAAGCATCATTGCGGGCAGGTGCTTGAGGCAGGAAGGTAACGTGCGGGATCGGTTCATGGGTCGTTCCGTTCAATCATGGCGTGAAATTTCATTGAAAAACAGGACAAATCGAGTTGTCGATGATACCATCGAGCTTTGCCTGAGAATAGCAAACGGAAAATATCCGCCCCTATTTGAAGGCAAAAAGGGATCGGGAAAGTGTACTGAGCATTCGTTTGTCGGTATTCAATCTGGAGAATTATTCACTTCTTACATTCGATATGAGGACCCCATGATTCGAGTTCTATTGATGATGACCCTGGCCATCGGAGCGATGACCAACCAATCCAGCGGTCAGGATGAGAAAAAGAAAAAAGGCAAGAAGGGCCAGCGAAACCAGACGGCCCAGCTACTTGGGCGTTATAAGGATGTCGGCGTCAACGAAGAACAGGAATCCAAGATGAAGAAAATCATCAAGGAATTTTCCGCCAAAATGCAGGATCTGAGAAAGGAAGCCAACAAGGCTTTTCCGGCGGAGGCTCGAAAAGCCAGGCAGGCCGCCGGCAAAAAAGCCCGGGCAGAAGGTTTGAAAGGTAAAGACCTTCAAGCGGCAATTAACAAAGCGGCTCCCGTACCAGAGGCCGCGGTAGCCACCCAGAAAAAGCTGGCTGAGATGACGAAAGAATTGCGAACCGCACTGGACAACGTCCTGACGGATGAGCAGAAAGCCAAACTTCCCAAAAAGGGCGGCAAGGGAAAAGGCAAAAAAAAGAAAAAGGATGAGTAGACAGCCCTACACACCTCGGAATCCACCGCAGGATTCCGTGATGGGCAATCATCTTGCAAAAAGGCAGGCTCCAAGGCCTGCCTTTTTTCATGGTTCCGGGACGTACCCGGTCGTCCCACCGTTCCACCCTCACCACCTGCCGGATTCATTCTGCATCTGCATTGGCCATGGATTCCGTGGTGGTCCGGGATGGAAAGCCATGCCAGTCCCTGGTAACCCTGGCCGCACGAAAAGGACTTGGAATCCTGCCCCCGGCTGGGTATCCCTTTCAACCAGAACCTGATCAGGTTACAGTCCGGTTATTCCCGAATTCCACGTCGAGGTTGAACCAATGCACCAGGCACCTGTTTGGCAAATTTTGCTTGTAACGAATCTCGGACTGGCTCTTAGCCTCGTTCAGGCCCAAGACCGCGAGCAGCAGGGTCCGGAAAGACTCTGGAACGCCGCCAGGAAAGGAGACCTGCCAGGTGTAAAACAGGCCATCGCATCGGGATTGGATGTCAACCTGAAAACGGATTATGGTGCAACGGCCCTCTCGTTTGCATCGGACCGGGGACATTTGGAAATCGTGAAATACCTGCTGCAGCAGAAGGCTGACCCAAACATCAAGGACCGGTTTTACGGTGCCACTCCGATGGATTGGGCCGGCAGCCATGCGCACTACCAGATCATGAAGGCTCTGGTCCGTGGTGGCGCCAACGGCTTCGAAACAACCCTTCCCCTTGCTGTTGAGAAAAAAGACATTGAGTTCATCCGTTTCCTGGTTGAAAGCCGGAAACTCGACTACCAGACCGTGGAGGTCAACCTTGGTCACGCACGAACCATCGGATTCCCGCAGGCGGTCGAACTGTTGGAGCAACTGCTGGAACAACTGCAGCCCGAAAACCTGATCGCAAAAGAAACGGCGAAAAAGTACCTTGGCAGCTACCAACTGGGACCGCAGACTGTACTCTTCATTGGCCACCGGGCTCCCTTCCTGACTGCACGGATGGGCAACTCCTCTCCTTTCGACCTGAAAGCCGAAGATGCAAACAATTTCAGTGGCCCCAATCTGAAAATCAGATTCGTTGAGCAGGAAGCCGGAATTACCGGTCTTCAATGGAGCTCAGGTGGTGAAGAGAAATTTGCAAAAAAACTGTCTGCCCAGCAAGTCCCTCAGCTGGCGGCGAAACAGCCGGCAGAAGGCACACCGCAACCCAATTTTGCATCCAGCAGCGACCGTTCCCGAAAAGAGGACCGGGCCGTTTCGTCCAAACACTGGCCGCAGTTTCGCGGCATGGGAGCGAGGGGAATCGCGGATGGTCAGCACCCACCGATTGAATGGAACTGGAAGGAAAAAAAGAACGTCGCGTGGTCGGTAGAGGTCCCCGGGCTCGGGCACAGTTGCCCCACGATCTGGGGGAACCTCGTATTTGTCACCACGGCCATCAGTGACAAGGACAATGGGATCCGGACCGGTTTGTATGGAGACGTGGCTTCGGTGGAGGATGACTCGGTCCATGAGTTTGTCACGCTTTGCTTTAACAAAAAGAACGGTCAAATTGTCTGGAAGAAAACCGCCTGTCGAGCCGTCCCCCGGGTCAAACGCCATCTTAAATCGACGCACGCCAATTCGACGGTCGCCACCAATGGCCAGTACGTCGTATCCTGGTTCGGTTCCGAGGGTATCTACTGCTACACCATGGAAGGAAAACTGGTCTGGAAAAAAGAACTCGGACTGCTGGACAGCGGATGGTTTTATGACCGGGAATACCAGTGGCAATTCGGTGCCTCACCGGTCATAGAAGACAACCGGCTGATCCTGCTTTGTGATATCCAGGACCAGTCCTTCATCGGGTGCTATGACCTGGCTACGGGTAAACAGCTCTGGAAAACGAGGCGGGATGAAATACCCAGTTGGTCGACTCCCACAGTGGTCAATACGCCAACAGGAAAGTCCGTCGTGACCAACGCCACCCGGGCGAGCAGGGGATACGATTTCGAAACCGGCAAAGAAATCTGGCGAATCGAACGAAACAGCGAAATTGCCGTTCCCACCCCATTTTCGGCAAGGAACCTGATATTTGTCTCCAGCGGCTATCGCCCCATCCAGCCGATTTACGCTATCCGACTGGATGCTCGCGGGGACCTGACCCTGGCTGAATCCGTGAAAAAATCCGAATACATCGCGTGGAGCGAAACGCGTGGAGGCCCTTACATGCCATCTCCGATTGTCTATGGGGACTACCTTTACATCTGCTCCAACAATGGCATCCTGACCTGCTACCAGGCCACAACGGGC
>JAYZFP010000064.1:0-89877 GCA_036336715.1 Planctomycetota bacterium | reverse complement strand
CCGACACTCTGTACGGAGTCACGATGCTGGAATCCGGGGTTTCCACCAAGGTATCGGTCCGATTCGAGGATGTGGATGAAAAAGGGAACATCTCCCGATCGGCGGTCGACGAGCAACAGTCGGCCAAGGATGAGCAGGGCGTGGCCTGAGGGTGATCGGCCTCGCATGCTGGCGGATTCAGGCCGGCCGGCTGCAATGGAACCGTGGAACGAGGACTGGTTGACCGAGTGACCCCGCTCCTGCCTGGGGCGGCTGGCTGCTCCCTGACTGGCGTCGGGCTTGGGCCTGATGACACTTTTTCTTTATTGGGCCCCCTCGGGGACCAGGAAGCCCCGGAACGGCCTTCTAAGGCCTGATAACCCGTTATATCTTCACTCTTTTCACATTCGCGACAACTCTGTCAACGGTTAGGGCGGTTTCATCCGGAGTTCGTTGCATGATTTGCGAAACTTCCTAAAGTCTTACCCTCGGTTTTAACGAAACTAACATTCGGAAGGAGTTGATTCTTCATTCCGTTTCGTATTTTCGAATGCGTTGGAATAACTGGAAGAATCATCTGTTTCCAAGGGGGGATCAGACACGGAATGTCTATCGATCGTTTTTCCTTGACCCGCAGGGATAAACGCTTCAGTTCTCTCCTTTGAATTGTCCGCCGCATTGTTGTTCGATTTTGCTCGTCGACGTTTCTGGTAATGGAATGCCGGAATCGTATGAATTCGATCAATGATTTGTTGTCAGGAATGGATTAGACGGACCTGATCCAAACCAGCCGGAAAATAGTTCAATATGCCCAGACCCATTATTCGCGAGGAGCCGGTTTCGACCTGGCAATTCATGAATCAGGGGCAATCTCGACAGGAGGTCGAGTTGGACAAAAACACGAAGAGTTACGGAGAGCCCAGATGAAGGTATTCACGACTGGACAGGTCGCTAAGATCTGTAAGGTGGCTCCGCGAACGGTAAGTAAGTGGTTCGACTCGGGACGCCTTAAAGGTTACCGAATCCCCGGATCACAAGACCGACGGATCCCGCGTGAGTTTTTGATCAAATTTTTGAAAGAGCACGGGATGCCACTTGGCGACCTGGAAGACGAAGCAATGGCGAAAGTCTTGATCGTTGCTCAAGATCAGGTTTTGATCGAGAATTTGCGACGAGAATTGCCACCAGAAAAATCTTTCAAAGTTGGTGTTGCTGCAAGTGGATTTGAAGCTGGAATTCAAGCTGAAAGTTTCCACCCCGATTGCATCATCGTTGACTTCTCGATCGGCAAAGTCGAAGCCTTGCAGATTTGCCAGAATCTTCGCAAGAACACTGACTTTGGCGAAACCATCCTGATTGCATTGCTGCCCGACGATGGACAGCCAATGAGCTTTGATCGCTCGGCAATCAACGAAACGTTCAAAAAGCCATTCGATGCAAGCCT
Organism: Planctomycetota bacterium; assembly: GCA_036336715.1. Taxonomy (GTDB): domain Bacteria; phylum Planctomycetota; class Planctomycetia; order Pirellulales; family Pirellulaceae; genus JABAAE01. The sequence continues at coordinate 88,454 of JAYZFP010000064.1, read as the reverse complement.
GCTTGCCGAACGATTGCGAACGTTGGTTGGTAACCGGAAAGAGCTTGTTTAAGTCAAATTAAGAACCGGTTGGCGGATTCTACTGTCTGACCCACAAACGAATTCGCCATCAAGATAAATTCGCCGGCACGAATCACGGTCGCGACCTCAAAGGTCGCGACTTTTTTATTTCTTGTTGGTTGATTTTGAAGTTTGATGGGAATGGACTTTGGCAGCTGTTTGGCTGGCAGCTGTCTGGCAAGGGATCGGCAGCAGGTTGCCCCAGTCGCCTTGCGGATGACGGGAGCCACGTCCCGAGGCAAATTGTCAACGGGAGGGATTGGCCGCTGGACTCCTGAGATGCCTGTCGAAAAATTGTTCCATCAAGGGGAGCGTCTCTTTTTCGTGTTGCCTGAAAACCCCGTGCCCTGCCCCGTCATAGATTTTCAACACCACGTCTTTTGCTCCGGCAGCTTTGAGTGCCTTCTCCAGTCTTTTGCCCTGGTCGAGGGGTACAGTGCGGTCCGCGGTCCCATGGAAAATCAGGAAAGGCGGCGCGTTCGGGCGCGCGTAGCTGACTGGCGACGCTTTTTTCGCCCGGTCATCCAGGGTTGACTGGTCGCCCGCAAGCAACCGCCCCCGGACCCCCAGGCTGGCCTTGGCCCAAACACTGAAATCAGCTGGCGTTGCGGATGGAACCACGGCCTGAACGAGGCTCGAGTGTTCTTGGAAAGGTCCGTCCCCTTCGAGGTTCCGATTTTTTTCGACCAGTCCCAGCATCGAAACCAGGTGGGCACCTGCCGAGTTTCCGTAAGCGCCGATTTTTTTGACATCCACATTGTATTTTTTGGCATGGGCTCTCAGCCAGCGGACAGCACACTTACAATCCTCAAGGCAGGCTGGGAAGGGGGATTCCTGGGAGAGGCGATAATTGATGGAAACGCAGACGTATCCTTTTTGCGCGAAATGAATGGGGTAACCGGACCAGACTCCGCCCGATTTGTCACCGCCACGCCAACCGCCTCCATGGACAAAGACCAGGGCTGGCCTTGGCGATTCACCGGTTTCCCTCGGCATTGCGAGGTCAAGCTTCCAGCTTTTGTTTCCTTTTCGGTAGGGAATGTCCTTTTGGAATTCAACGTTTTCGGGCACGGTGGGCTGATTCGGGTTGGGCTTCCGTCGGTTGCGATTTGCCTGAAATCTTCTGGCAAGAGCCTGCAGTTCCTCGCGGTCAGCAAATCCGTCACCGTTGGTGTCCACCTGCCCAAAGTTCTGTTTGAGCAGTCCGGTCGACTCCGACTTGGCAATTTTTCCGTCCGAGTTGCTGTCCTGCCGCTTCCGGATTCTTTCGACAAACGAGTCCTGCGCGCAGGTCGGTGGGCAATTGCTTGGCCAGATGCCGAACGAAAACAGCAGAAATGCGGACAAATGGAGGGGCCTGAAAAGTGGATGGTAGTGCATGGTTGGCTTTTGAAAAGACGTGATGCCGGGGCTGTCGTAATTGGTTTCTCTTCCACTTAAAATAACGCAAGTTACATCCTCCTTCCACTGTACAGTCTGACGCGATGAATCGATTCCTGACCACAATCTGTTTGGCAACTTTTTTTTCGATCTGCTTTTCGAATGTCCCTGCACAGGAAAGGCTGATTCGGGTGGGGGTCATCGGCCTCGATACTTCCCACTCACCCGCGTTTGCCAAAATCCTCAATGATCCCGATTCAAAACCGGATGTTGCGGGGTGCCGAGTGGTTTGTGCCTACCCACATGGCAGCAGGGACATTGTTTCCAGCTCCAGTCGGATTCCCAAGTACACCAAGCAATTCGAGGACATGGGCATTGAAATTGTGGATTCCATCGCGGACCTGCTGGGCAAGGTTGATTGCGTTTTGCTGGAAACCAATGACGGGCGTCCCCACCTGGAACAGGCGAAGAAGGTGATTGATGCCGGCAAGACTGTTTTTATTGATAAGCCGATTGCCGGTTCCATTGAGGATGCGATTGCCATTTTCGAATATGCCAAAAAGAAAAATGTACCAGTCTTTTCTTCATCTTCCTTGAGGTTCATGAGCGGCCCGCAGGCGGTGCGGCAGGGGAAACAGGGAAAGGTGATGGGAGTCACCACGCACAGTCCCTGTTCCCTCGAAAAGACCCATCCGGACCTTTTCTGGTACGGGATCCATGGTGTGGAAATCCTGTACACGGTTATGGGCCCCGGCTGCCAGACGGTAACACGTTCTTCGTCGCCGGATTTTGATGTGGTCACCGGCGTCTGGAAGGATGGGCGGATCGCAACATTCCGGGGAATCCGTGCCGGAAAGACCGGGTACGGGGGAACCGCGTTTTGTGAAAAGGGAATTGTTGACCTGGGTTCTTACGGTGGCTACCGGCCGCTGCTCGTCGAAATCGTCAAGTTTTTCAAGACCGGAAAGCCTCCCGTTTCCGCCGAGGAGACACTGGAATTGTACGCTATCATGGCAGCGGCTGATGTTTCCAATAGCAAAGGCGGTCAACCGGTTTCCATCGAATCGATCCTGAAGTAGCGGTCTGACGCTGACATCGGATTTGCCCGTTCCGGGGAGCTGTCAGCTGCCTGCGTTACCCGGCAGCCGGCGATTTCACGGAGGGGTACGCGATATCACGGAGGGGTATGGGGAACCCTCGTCTCTATCCAGTTTGGTTGACCTTCGGGACCGCTTACGGTTTTGAGTTGCACGCTAATGAGTTGCACCGTCATGACCAGCAGGGCCATCAGGTGCACGGGTTGGAGATGTCGCTCGTGTTTCGTCGGAGCCGTCAGGACCCGGAAACGCTTGGACTGTCTTTATTGCAGCAGCTTGCCAAACGCCTGGAGCAATATTTTTTCCGAACCGGGACCCACTCGCGAGGCTCGAGGGCTCGATTCATAGCCCCCCTGGGAATAGCTGATTGCGGTCCCAATGTAACCCATCCCGTACTCACCGTAAGCGGCCATGGTTACAAAGGATTCCTCGTCCATTTTTTGGGCAGCCAGCTGGTACTCCACGAACAGCTCCCCGGGAACAAAAAGGGTTTTGGAGCCGTTGATCTTCAGGCAAGCCAGGGGAACGCCCTCGCCGGACTCGCTGCGGCGGATCCAGGTCAGGTGTTTTGCCGCATAGAGCCGGTTGGAGGGGGTTTCCTTTTTGTTTTCCAACGCCATCAGTTGCCGGGATTCGGTCAATGTCTTGCCGATGGGAAGTCTCACGCTGGTCGTTGTCCATTTCAATGATTTTGCGTTGACGGGTGTTCGCCGGGTGTTGGCCCAAGCCAGTTTCATCCCTCTTTCCACCTTGCCGGCCAATACCGCCCGGTTGGCAACCGAGCCATCGTTCCATTTTCCAGCGCCGATGTTCCCCCCTGCCCCGTTGAAATGAACGTGGGGTACACCGGTTTCCTTTTGCCTGGCGTTGCGGGCCAGGCCGGGGAAATCGGTACTGGCCTTTCCTGTCCGGTAATAGCTTTGTGGGTGGGTTGCGTAAAATGTCAGCACTGCCAACGGCTTTTCCTTTTGCCAGAAGCTGATGCTTTTCAACAAAGGGTCGATGGTTCCCACCGGCATTGCCCGTACCTTGGGATCCCGGGTCGCCGTGTAGCGGGTTACTTTGACTTTTCCGTTTTCCCCCAGGATGCGGCGATTCGAAGCGACCTCGATGACCTTGCCTTCACCGAGTCCCAGGTGCGTCACGTTTTGAGCGCGCGGCAGAGCCTGCCGAATGGCCTGGGCAGCGTTCCGGATTACGGATCGACAAAATGCGAGGTCATAATTCTTTCCCCCGTCGCCATACTCTGCCAGGAGACGCTCGGCAGAAAAATCGCAGCGGGGTGCATCGTGTTGGTGAATGGTGTGAACGGCCACCCGTTCCGGAGTGGTCCCGGCGGCTTTGGCAAATGCCTTCCGGAATTCCTTTTGTCCATCGTTGGCAATTCCCAGCCAGTCCACGCTGCAAAGGACAATGGGTGACTGGTCCGAAAGGATGACCAGTCCCCTGCATGAAAGGGGGTCCTGGATACCACGGGTTGGGTCGTATGCCAGGGGGCTGCCGATCGGCGGGGATGCATCGACCTCAAAAGTCGCAACCCGAATCTGCCCCTCGGCTCGATTCAAAGCGGTCTGTGTGAGAAAGACCCAGGCCAGCAACAAGGCGGCAAGGCCGGGAATGAGGGAGTGTTTCATGGCTGTTCCACTTGCATGAGGAATTCGAGCAGGTCCGCCATCTGATCGATGGGGATTTCTTTTTCCAGGCCACTTGGCATCAGCGACAGCCCGGTATTCTTGATTCCTTCGATGTCCGATTTTTGTACTTCGACCTGCTGCTTTTTCTCTTTTTGCAGTGTGATCGAGGTCCCGGTTTCATTGACAATCATGCCGGTCAGGCTTCGGCCATCGGTGGTTTCTATGAGGTAATTCACATAGGCCGGGTTAACTTCCCGGTTTGGATCCAGCACGTTGGTCAGGATGGCAGCTTTTCCCCTCGCTTGCATCGCTGCCAGGTTGGGGCCCATTTCAACACCGAGGCCACCTGCCCGGTGGCAGGCAGAGCAATTTTTTTCGAATACCGCCTTGCCACGGGAGGCATCGCCAAGCTGGGTCAGGGCTTGCCCATAACTTTTCATCAACTCATCCAGATCACCCGACTTGTTTTCCTTGAGTCGGCGTTCTGCCAGGAGCCTGGTTTTCCGGTCGCGTGATTGTGCCAGGAGTTTCAAGCTGGCCGGGGAAATGGAACCCTGCTCGGCTTCGTTGAGGTAAATCAGGGTCCAATCGGTTCTTGAGATCAACGCGGATTCAATTTTCCGGCTTGTCTCCAGGGCCACTCTCTGTCGGACCCTCATCAGCGATTTGCCGGTGGATGCATTTCCCAGGCGGGCCAGGGTGTCCACGGCCGCGATTTGCAGAACGGGAGGCTGCTCGATCGAAACCAGCGACAGGAGCGCCTCTTGCACCCCTCCAATTGACCCCAGTTCCAGTCGTCTGATGGCTTCCAACCGCCGCTCGCTGGAAACGCCGGAATCCAGGGCCGTTTTGTGAGCCGTTTGCACCGCGGTTTGGAGGGCCACCTGCAAAGGTTCGGACTTGCGCATTTCCGCCCGCAGGGAAGGGTTGCTGGTGGCCAGGGTTCGGGCCATCGAGATGGCAATCTCAGCCTGCTCCGTTTCAAACAGGTTGCCCAGCATTTGCAGAAGCTCTGCTTTCTCGTTGGGCCGGTTGCGACGGGCAAGCTGGTTGGCAAGGGAGGCTGCCAATTGCCGACCTTTGCTGGATTGGAAAAGTGACTTCGAAGCCGCCAGACGCTGCAGGAAGTTGGCCTGCAGGTCATTGGCCGAACTCATGATGGCCGTGGTCATCAGCGGGTGCCCGTCGCTGCGGCGCAGCAACCGCCACAGGACTGTCGCCCGTTCTCCAGGGGGCAGCAGCCCGACCGAAAAAGCGAGTTGGGCGCGTACTTGTGCATCGGTGTCCCGCTCCAGCTTTTGGAAGGCCGCATCGTTGAGCCAGTCAGGGTTGGTTTTTTCTGCAAGCAGAATGGCGTGTCGCCTGACAGCGGGATGGGCGTCCAGCGTCGCGATCATGAGATCATCCGGTTTCAGGCTCTTGAGTCCATGCAGGGCCCACAGTGCATGAACCCGACCCACCGGGCCAAAATTCTGCACGCGAACTGTCTGAAGTGCCGGGACCAGGGTTTTGTCCTGTTCCTGGTGGATCAGGCGGGCTGCCGTTTCCCGGTGCCAACTGTTGGGATGATTGAGAAGCTGGACCAGCTGAATTCCCCGCAAGTCACCTGGAGCGGTTTCCTTTTTCCTTTTCTGTGTCGGTTGGCCGAGCCTGTAAATCCGCCCACGGTCACGTCCGGAGGTCAGGTCGAGATGCCGCTTGATCATGGGCGGCAGGCTTTTGGGGTGTTCAATCACCTCCCGGTACATGTCGAGGATGTAGAGGCATCCGTCCGGGGCGTTGGCAAATTGAACGGGGCGAAACCAGATGTCCCGGGAGGAGACCAGTTCGGTGTCCCTGTCGATCCGGGTCGCCTCAATGTCCAAACCAATGCGGGTGATTTTCTTGCGGTGAACAATGTTGCTTCCCACGTCACCGATGATGGCCGTTCCTTTGGCCACCGACTGGCCGTCCCCACGGTAAATGGTGATCCCGGTTGAGCCGGTGAAATAGCCCGCAGCCGTCCCTCCTCCCTCCACGGGTCCGGGAACCCGCTTGGCGACACGCAGCCGGGTTCGCACCAGACGCCAGGGCTCTACCGGGCTGTCCCGGTAGACTGTTGCCTGTCCCCCGTCAACGGCGATGCTGCGACGGGGCCGCGTGCCTGAAAAGTAGGGATTGTTTTTCAGATAACGGTCGTCGAAAAGGATCGCCTGGGCATGGTCACTGTTGGAACAGACGTACTTGTTACCAAAATCATCGAAGCACATTCCGTGCTGTGCCCCGCCGGTTTCACGACGAAGTTCAAGGGTTTTCGGGTCAAAGGAAAAATCAGCACCGCGGAGTTCGATCGGCTTCCCGGGATCCGCTCCGACGCGAACGATCTTTCCCCCGGAACTGCTGGCGGCTCCGTGGATCCGGTTATCCAGGCCCCAGCGGAAACTGTTCATCAATCCCTGGACATTGCCACGACCAAACCCGGTGAATACCTTTTTCCGGATATCCGCTTTACCGTCACCATCGTTGTCCTTGACAAACCAGATGTCCGGCGCCGCCCCGACAAAAACACCACCGTCGTAACAGATGATTGCGGTGGGCCAGGAAAACTTGTCGGCGTAGACGGTGCTTTTTTCGTAGACACCGTCCCGGTCCTGGTCGATCAGCATCCGAACCCGGCCCAGGTAATCGCGATCCTGTTCGGAATAGTCTTTCATTTCAATCACGAACATCCGTTGCTGTTCGTCGAATGATGCAGCGATGGGGTCGTGCACGACCGGTTCATGGGCCACCAGTGAGAGGTTGTCCTGGCGAAAGGACCCCAGGGCGGCTTCCGGTTCAAGCGGTTCGATCCGGGGCAGTTCTCCGCGAAAGTCAGCCTCACCGGTTGGTTGATGCTCAAGAGCCTGATCAATAAAGCGATAGGATTCCTGCCGGATCTCGGAAGGAAAATCGTGAGGACATTTTGGGTGAACTGCCCGCAGTCGATCGGCCGCCCCGTAGAGGGAGTAAATCTGCCCAATTTTCGGTAGCGCCTTTTTGATTCCAGCCACGTCAAAATTGGAATCCTGAAGGGGGGAATTTGAATAAAAAGGTCGGGGAGCGATCGCACCAATCAGTTCGTAAAAATCAAATGGAACCTTGTCAGGATTGAGGTGGTACTCGGTTTTCAGGCGGGGCATGTAACGATCGCTCGTCCAGCCCGCGATTTTGCCTTCGTAGTAATCGTGAAAGGGAGTCCAGCCGCAACTGCTGACCACGACTTTCAAACGGGAATCAAATACGGCGGCAAAAATGGAATTGTGACCACCGAGTGAATGCCCGATCACGCCGATTCGTTCCGGATCCACCTGTGCAAGAGACTCCAGGTAATCGACGCATCGCATGTGGTTGAGGATCCCCTGAAGCGTTCCCGAGGCCAGCCCATCCGCCGAAAAATCGTGGCCCTTCAGATCGCCGAAGGAGGGGTAGTCCGGTGCGATCACCACGTAACCCCGGCGGGCCAGCTCGTTGGCGTATTGGCGGTTTTTACGGGGAGCATTCCCGCCAATGATCCTTTTACCAGCTGCGCCCGTGGGATGCAGGGCCAGGATTGCCGGGAGTTTCCTTTTGGTCGGCTGGCCGGGAAGGTAAACGTCCGCCACCACGTCCGTTTGACTGTTGACGTTGATCCGGATCTTTTGCACCCGGATATCGTCTCTCAGGCTGGAATTCTCGAGGACGACGGCCGTGAATTGTTTTGACCTGTCTTCCGGGAATTCCCCGATCGCCTCCTGGAATCCCGCGAGAATCTGCGCCCGTCGAAGCTCCCAGTCGTCCGAGGTCCTGATTCGTTTGCGGTTGCCCTCCGTGTCCCGGTAAAAAGAGAGATTGGCATGTTCAAACTCCAGGGGCTGCGCCAGGCAGCAGGATAGCCCCTGAGACCGTAAGGCCGGGATCCCTGCGAGAAAAACGGCCAACAGGCCGATCAGGAAAATTCTGGAGGGCAGAATTTGGCGTTGCATGAGAAGCCATCCAATGGAGTGCGAGCTGGAAAGTTGCTCTATTGTATACCGGTGCCCGGCCGCAAAGCATCACGGGCCGTCCCAACGCTTTCGAGATTTTGAAGGTAAACTGGTTTCCGTGGCAAAGCTGCCAGTCGGAATCCCGGAAAAACCGCCAAAATTTTTCGATAGCATTTAAAAGGAAATGGAGAAAACAATGGATAAAGAGGCGATTGAGCAACAACTGAAAATCTATACCGAGGGACTCCATGAATCGGACGGAAACCGGATTTTGTCCGTCTTCCATCCGGAGGCCCGAATCGCCGGTTATTTACAGGGAGAACTTATGGAATTGGGCAGGGAAAGCCTGGCGGAAATTACCGGCCAGCAGGTGCCCTCTGCCAAGGACAGTTCGGAGGAGAGGGTTTGTGAAATTCTTTCCCTGGAAATTTCAGGGCAGACGGCGATTGCGAGGCTGAAAACGAGGTTTATGGGCTTTGACTTTGTGGATAGCCTGTCGCTGATTCAAGTCGATCAGAAGTGGCTGATCTACAACAAGCTGTTTCAGGTCGTCTGAAGAAACGTTTCTGGAGTCCGTCTGCCATTTGCAGTCACCCTGTACCCGTCTCAACAGGAGAGAAGTTTCTTCCGGCGGAGGATTGGATCACCGAACGGGGTAACGTCACCGGAATACCCATCCGGATCGAAATGGTTCCTGCCCGGGGACCAGAAAAAGGTGGACCAGAAAAATTTGGACCAGAACCAGGGGTGTCCGAAATGTCAGGCAGGTTCGTGGCTCATTTCAGTTCCCGAACTTCGACTTCTGTCGTCAGCAGATCACCATTGAGGTTGTTCCGGATTACCGAAGCCAACAGGTAGGCCAGGCCTTGATCGCCCTCATTGGACTCCTGCTCAAGAACCATTCCCTGGTCATTCCTGATGCTGCGCAACCTGAGAATCGCGTCGAGGCTACCGCCCCCGTTTTCCTGGACTGAAAGACCCTTTTCAAGGTTTTCCCGGGGCTGGATTTGCGTCAGAACCGTGGACAGGTCCCCTTCATCGTCCTCTTTGATTTGCAGACCCGATTCACCGTTTCGCCGGACAAAGATCTGCCGCGCTGTCAGGTCCACACTGCCCGCCTCATCTTCATCGATCTCCAGTCCCATTTCCGCGTTATCGAAAAAGACCGAATTTGCGACCAGAGCAGATAGGCCGCCGTTATCGTCTTCCTCGAGCTTCATGCCGTTCCCATCGTTATTGCGATGAGCGACGATGGAGCGGGCGACCAGGTCGAGAGATCCTTCGTCTGCTTCCTCCAGTTCCAATCCTTCCCCGTTCTCGTTGGAGACGATACGGTAAAGGTGTCCAAAGAGATCGCCGGTTCCCTCCTCGGATGCCTTGATTCCCTCGTCCGTATTTCCAATGGCACGAATACCTCGCAGGGAAAGGGTCAGGTCGCCATTGCCTTCTTCGTCGAGGTCAATACCTTCGTCGAAATTGTTGAGAAATACGGTGGAGGTGGCGCGGAACCAGAGGTCACCACTTCCCGCCTCATCTAGATCGTAGCCGTCGTCCAGGTCGTCCGAACTGAAATTTCCGTTGCCGACAAAACGGGAGTTGTCCGTCAAGGCGCGAAGGTTGCCCTCCCCTCTTTCGTCCAGTTCGATTCCGTCACTACCATTGCCGATGATACGGCTGTTAAGGGTGGTGACGTGGAGATTTCCGAGGCCTCCCTCATCCACCCGGATGCCATCTGCGTCCAGGGCTCCAAAGCCATTTCCAACCACATGGCAATCGGTCAGTTCGAGGCGAATGCTGGCATCCGAATCCGATCCGCTTGTGTCAGAGACAACGAATTCAAATGTATAGTTGGTATCGGTCGGTCCCTCCTGGTACCAGAAAGTGTATTTGCCCGGTCCGAGTGGGCCGCTGAAAGATGGGACACCTGCTCCCGAAAAAGTGCCTGAGCCGAGATCGTCCAGGATGTCTTCTCCCACCGTCGCTCCGGGCAAGATTCCTACCAGTCCCGCACCCAGCAGTTCAGCCGGAGGCCCCGTGATTCCACCGGTGATCTGGTCACCCTTCTGAACGGCAAAAAATGCGCCGCCGCCGGGAACGCCGCCCGTTCCTCCGGTGTGGCCAAAGGGATTGGACCAGTCATAATCAGTGAGGATAATCTGATCCAGTTGCCTTCCCGCCTCGATAATTATGGTGAATACATCCACGTCCAGTTCCGGGTACTCCGGGGCATTCGGGTTGGTCAGGTCTTCGGTCGGGCCGGCGGTTGAGCTGCCACTGAAAAAGTTGCTGCCCGGCTGAAGAACACCGTTTTCAGAGGCTGCCGGAATGGTTGGGCTGGCAAAGTCATTGGAAAAGTCTCCATCGCTGGTTTCGCCATGCATTGTCGCGGAAATGAGGTCAGCGGCCTGGTCATCAACATGCATCCCGAAGAGATCGTTGTTACGCAGGCCTACTCCCTGGAGAAGGATGTCCAGCGTTCCGTCAGCGTCTGCCGGAACAGGAATGGAGATGCCCGTTTTTCCTTTGTGAAAGTTGGTTTGGTGGATTTCCAGGTTTGCACCACCGTTGGATACAAACAACTCGAACTGGCCGGTCAAAGATTCATTCAAAGGTCGTATCGTGGTTCCATTACCGGCGATGGTCAGTTTCTGGATGCCCGTGTAACTGAGCCGGGATTCCAACAGGACCTGGTTCACATCAGGCTCGATCTGAATCCGTTCGACAGCAGGGTCAACGTTGGCCTGGGAAATGGCCTCCCTTAACAAACCGGGTCCCGTGTCCATTCCGCTTTCGACAAACAAAGTGGTCAGCAGATTCCTGTTTTCAAGGTTTTCGAAATAAAGCTTCCTAGTCATGGATGTTTCCTGTTGGGTCGGGCGGGATATGTCGAAGCCACCTTCCCGTTTTCAGATGAAGACAATAGGAAGGGATGGTTAAAAAATAGTAATTTACCGGAGTTGTTCTGAAGAATTTGCCTGCAGGATTTTCATGCCAGGGAGAGGGCTTGCCTTTGCCATCCAGGGTGCTGACCTGCTGAAAACGTTTGCTCGATCTTTTCCTGAAATGCTCACGCCCACGATCAGATGTTAGAATGAAACCGTTTGTCATGACGTCATTCGCCTGACTGCAGTTTTTTTATTTCCCACCATTCAAGGACCTTACGTGACCAGGCACTCCCTGTCCTGCAAATGCCCAGTTTTTTTTCTGTCGATGATTGTCGCTGCCAATATCCAGCCGGCGTCCGGCCAACAGAACCCCCCTTCGAAACGGGACCGTTTGGAATATTCGAAATGGTCAAAGGATCTCAACGTTCCGGACCCGGTAGCGATTTCCTTTGACGCAGCTGGCACGGCATACGTCACGCAAACGACCCGCCGCAAAGCCAACGACCTCGACATCCGCAACAACCGGGATTGGACGGTTCAGGATGTCGGGATGATGTCGGTACAGCAGAAACTGGATTTTTACCGGAGTCGTCTTGCTCCCGAACGAAGTGATCAGAATCGTCGTCGGGTGCAGGACCTGAATGGCGACGGTCGGCATGATTTCCGGGACCTGACCATGCTGTCCGAAAAAATACACCGGGTTCGGGACACCGACGGGGATGGTTTTGCTGACCGGATTGATCTGTTTGCAGGGAACTTTCAGACCGAGGTGACTGGCATTGCCGCTGGCGTTCTCCATTTCAGGGATGCAGAAAATCAGCCCTCGGTTTTTGCTACCATCGCGCCCGACCTTTGGCGTTTACGTGACACCAATGGGGATGGCAAAGCGGATCAAAGGGAAAAGATCGCCACCGGTTTCGGCATGCATATCGCCTATGCCGGACATGATATGCACGGATTGACGGTTGGCCCGGACGGAAAAATCTATTGGTCCATTGGTGACAAGGGAATTCATGTGCAATCCAAAGAAGGCCCCTTTTTCGTGTATCCTAACCAGGGAGGCGTCATGCGATGCAACCCGGATGGTTCGGATTTCGAAGTTTTTGCCCACGGACTGCGGAACGTTCAGGAATTGGCGTTTGATCAATACGGAAACCTTTTTGGCGTGGATAACGACGCCGATCAACCCGGTGAACGAGAGCGATTTGTCTACATCGTTCAGGATATGGATGCGGGTTGGAGATGCAATTACCAGTATCGTGGTGGGGATTTTAATCCCTGGACGGACGAAAAACTCTGGCAGACGTGGCATACCGCGCAGCCCGCCTACGTGACGCCCCCCCTGGAATATTCGATCAACGGTCCCTGCGGATTCGCCTTCAACCCGGGAACGGCTCTCAGCGAAAGTTACCGCAACTACTTTTTTCTAACAGGCGCTCCCCACGGTGAGCAGATTGCATTTCGGGTTCGCCAAAACGGCGCTTCCTTCAGAATGGAGGATGTCCACCCGGTTGGACGCGGAACGGCACTGATTGGCATCAATTTTGGTCCGGATGGAGGGTTGTATGGTGTGGACTGGGCCAACGGTTACCCGCTCAACCGAAAAGGTGCTGTCTGGAAACTGGATGTTGGCTCGGGACGGCAGCATCCGTTGCGTCCCATCACGCAACAGTTGCTGAAGAAAAACCTGCAACCCGAATCGGCCGACAAACTGGTGGATTACCTGGCACATGCTGACCAGCGGGTGCGACTGCGGGCACAGTTTGAATTGGTTCGGCGAAAGGACCTGGCTACGTTGGGCCGTGTGGTCGGCGATGTGCGGGCCAGTCAACTGGCCCGGATTCATGCCCTCTGGGGTGCTGGTCAACTTGAGAGCCAGGCTGGCGGTGGTCCGGACTGGGCTGCTGTGTTGTCAGACGAGGATCCGGAGATTGTGGTCCAGGCGCTGAAAGTCATTCGAAACCTGGAATCCTTTCCTTCCCCTGCTTTTCATCCGCTGGTGGACTCGAAGAACCCGCGGGTCCTGTTTCATTTGCTGATGGCCCTCTCAAAACATGGTGACCCAAGCTGGTTGCCGACGGTCGCCTTCATGGCGAGGGACTGCAAACCGGGGGACGTCTATCTTCGCCATGCGACGATCCGAGCCCTGGCCGGGTGCGATTTGGAAAAGGATCTTGGCATGTTTGTGGTTCATCGCAACCCGTTGGTTCGCCTCTGGTCAGTGGTGGCCCTGCGTCAGCTGGGATCTGAAAAAATCGTTGAGTTCCTGCAAGATAGTGACCGGGGAATCCGCACCGAGGCCGCACGTGGAATTCATGATGACTTTTCAATTGACGGGGCGATGCCAGGATTGGCCCAGCAGCTGGATTCCACCAACGATCAAGATGCCAATTTCATGGTTCGCGCCCTGAACGCCAATTTTCGGTTGGGGGGCGAGGCCTGTTTGTACCGGATTCTGAAATGGATTGGCGACCCATCCGGCAAAGAAGAATTGCGCCTGTTGGCAATGCGGATGATCCGGGAATGGGAGGCTCCCCATCCACTGGACAAGGTGACTGGACGTTTTCGGGATTTCGCGAAACGTCAACTGACCGAATCGGACCGGATGCGAATCCAGTCAACATTACGAGGATTGCTTGGTTCCGAAAATTCAACGATCCAGGCGTCTGCGATCCGGTCATTACGCGATTTGAAGATTCAACTGGATGACAGGGATTTGCTGCAAATTGTCAACAGCAAATCAGCATCCGAATCTCTGCTCATGGAATCGCTGGGGAAATTGGCGAAACAGAAATCGGAAAAACTGGGACAGGCGATTGAGCTCCTGCTGCGGCATCCGTCCGGGGGGGTCCGGGTGTTTGCCCTGGAGCAACTTGCCGAAGACAGCAAAGACCAGGCCTCCCGGCAATTGGAGACCGTTTTCCGGGGTCTGAAAACTCACCGGGCGAGGCAACAGGCGATCCGGTTGGCAGGTCGGCTTAAAACAGGGGACTCCACGACGCTGCTGGAAACGGAGTTCGCTGGCTACCTCGAAGAAGGGCGAAACAGGGATATTGCGCTGGAGTTGAGCGAAGCGGTACGGGCTATTGAATCCCTGAGCAATCCTGCTGCCCGACTGATCGAACGACAGAAGAAAAAGTGGTCGATGCAAAAGGATGCCTTTTCGCTGGCCAGGTTTGAAGTCTGTCTTGAGGGAGGAGATTCCCAGCGGGGCAAGCGACTGTTTGAGACCGGTATTGATACCCAGTGTACCCGCTGCCACCGGGTTGGCAGGAACGGGAGTACCGTCGGTCCCAAGCTGGACGGTATCGGTAAAAAACGAAAGCCCGAGGCGTTGCTGAGGTCGATTGTGCACCCCAGTGCGGAGATTGAAAAACCGTACCGGACGTTGCTGATTGGGCTGGTCAACGGTCAGACCCTCAGTGGTTTGAAGATCAGGGAGACCGATGATCGGTTGACCCTGGCGGATGCCGGCGGCAAGACAATCCAGGTTTCCAGGGCAGATATTGAGGAGCTGGTCTTGAACCGGAAATCGATCATGCCGGAGATGGCCGAATCGCTGACACTGGAAAAGTTGCGGGACCTGGTGGCTTACCTGAAATCACTCCAATAGGAGATTGCAGGATCTCGTTGCCTGTCGTCGGTAGGGAACGAAACGGTAAGTGCGATCCCGTCATGCTGCCCCACTTTTTTCCCTTTTTTCAGGAATTTCGTTTTTTGTCTAAAATAAATCCCGGCTGCCGTTTGTCAGCTGAATGAGTGACGCATCCTTGAGGCATGTCGTGACAGAAAACGAGTCGTTGATCGCAAAGGCAAAACAGGGCGATCGCGGTGCGTATCAGGCCCTGTTGGAACCCCTGCAGTTGCCTGTCGTCCGATTTTTGCAGCGTTTTGTCAGGACGCCCGATGCCCAGGACGTTGCCCAGGAGACTTTTATCCAGGTGGTCAGGAAATTCAGCCAGTTTGGTGGTCGCTCCAGTCTGCAGGCCTGGGTTTTCCGGATTGCATTTCGACAAATGATCAATTTCCAGAATAAAAACAACAGGCAGATGCAGGTAATCGAAGAATGCGAACCTGCACTCGCTGATGACGCCCAGCAGTCAGTCCTGCAGTCGGAGCAAAACGGTTTGATTCTGGCTGCGATTGACAGGTTGCCCGAAAAGCAGCGTCAGGTGGTCTGGCTGAGGGTTTTTGAGGAGTTGCCTTTTCGGGAGATTGCCAAAATATGTGGCGTCCCTCTGAACACGGTGCTTTCGCGGATGCACCAGGCCAAGGAAAAACTGATAGCGGAACTCGCGTCGCTTGGAATTCGGAAAGAGGTGATTTCATGAGTGGGGATCTGGAGCTCGACATGAGAAACAGGATTCTGCTCTACAGTTCGGGTGAGCTGGAGCCTGATGAGAGGGAGTGGGTGGAGTCTTTCCTGTTGCAATCCTCCTCGGCACGACTTTATCTCGAAAGTTTGGATAGTCTTGACGAATTGAGGGAGCGTTTCGACCTGGAAGGCGACTCGGCGTTTCAGTCCGCAGCGCAGGCGGAAGTTCCGGGGTGTCCCTCGACATGCCGAAGCTTGTTCTCTTTTGTTGCAGAAGCGTTGCTTGAATCGGAAGTGCCTGTTGATGGTGATTACCGGAGGCACCGGGGATTTTCAGGAAATGTGTTGCCGGAATCGGGGACAGGGGAAGGACCTCGTGATCGGGTGAAATCGGCGGTCCGTAATCTGATGAACCTTGCAGCTGGAGTTTTGATCCTTGTCGGGATCGGTTCGGTTTATCGCGTGATCACCCAGGACCGCGTGATCACCCAGGAAAGCAGGAAGACTCAGGATCACAGGACCTCCGGTGATGGCAAGCCCGAAGGGGTGGAACCGTGGGTGGAGCAAGGTGAAAAACCTTTGCAGCCGGCCCTGTTGGCGGGAAAGGGAGTGGCAGAAACCGTTGCCAAAAAAAAGGGGCCGCCGGCGGTTGTTCAACAAACCGTTGGCCGGAAATGGAATGTAACGAATCGTAAAAAACTCAGGGTGGGCTCAGATCTGCTTGCCAAAATCCAGAACACACGTTCTAAAATGAAGAACTTCAAAAAGAGGATGGTAAAACGATCATGAAGAAAAGAGTGATATACCTGTTTTTGTTCGGCCTGTTGGTGACGTTGGTTTGCGGGGCTTCTCCAGCAGCGTTGGCGGCTGCCTGCCCGCTTCTCCAGGAAACTGACGAACGGGAAACTGACGAACGGGAAACTGAAGAACGGGAAACAGAAGAACGGGAAACTGAAGAGCAGGATGCCGAAGAAGAAGAGTACGAAGAAGGGGACGATGAACAGGATGGCGATGAGGAAGATGGAGAGGAACTCTCGCTCCGGGGGCTGATGGAATTCTCTGAAGAACATGTGCCCATGGTCGCCCGGTTCATCAAGGAGGTCATTGAGGAAGAAGGCGAAAACGAGGAGGTGATTGAGTACATTCTCGATCGTGGGCGCGAAATGATTGATGGATACCGGGATACTGTCGAGGGTCACGGTCGAAGAATGGGGAAAAAGTTCCTGGAGCTGTTTGCCACGAATTTGGAGATCGAAATGGTCGCGATGGAACTCGAAGAGGGAGTGGCGGATCAGGATCGAATTCAAAAACATGTCAAGTTGCTGTTGGCCCGCCGCTACAGCCTCGAGTTGCTGCTGGAAAAGGCCGAGTTGAACCGGCTCAAGTCCGAGGTCCAGGAGTTTGAAGAGGAGATCAGAAGTCGCGAAGAGAACCGGTCGGCGATCCTTGAAGAGCAGCTGGAGGAGGTCCTCTCAGGATTGGGTGAAGAAGAGGGCGACGAAGAAGAAGAGGAAGAAGAAGGTGACGATGACGACGACGAAGTCGTTAGCAACCTTAAAAAAAAAAGTAGCCTGAAAGGGGTGCTTCCCGTCGTGGTCAGTCCGGAAGAAGTTCTGGCAACCCGGGAATTGGACTACGGGAAGCAGGTCCTGCCACTGTTTCGAAAGGGGTGTTTCGATTGTCACGGAACGTCCAATCAGGAGGGAGAACTGGACCTGCAGTCATTGCTGACGGATCGCCCCCTGGTCAGAAATCGCCAAAAGTGGCTTCATATCCAGGAACAGACAAGAAATCATGTGATGCCGCCTGCGGACGCTGATCCCCTTCAGGAATCGGAGCGGCGGAAAATGGTCGCCTGGATCTAGCAGCAGATTCATCATTTTGATTATTCTCAGGTCGACAATCCAGGCTATGAATCGGCCCGCCGCCTGACGCACCGGGAATATGCGAATGCCGTGCGGGATCTCCTGGGTATCGAGGACGATGTTCTTTCCAGGTTTCCCTCCGACCTGAGTGCGACCAGCGGTTTTGACAACAGTGCCAATTCCCTGTTCCTGCAACCACTCCTTATGCAACGCTACCTGCAGGTCGCGGAATTCGTGTCGGAACAGGCAGCCATTTCTTACCTGGAAAATCCAAACCCGGGGTCGCTTTTTCTTCAGCCAGCCAGGATGCCAGAAGATGTCACCCCGGGTTCGGTTTTTCGCCGCCAGTTGGAGTTGTTTTTGCCCCTTGCCTTTCGTCGCAAAGTGACAAGTGGTGAATTGGCAACCTATCAGGGCCTGTTTGAAAGGTCTTATTCCAGGAACCCGGATTGGATGCAGGCCAGCAAGTCGGTTTTGCGATCCATCCTTGTCTCCCCCAATTTTCTTTTTCGGGTGGAATCCGCAGTTGAGGGCCAAAAAGACTACCGTGTCAGTGATTGGGACCTTGCCAGTCGCCTCTCCTTTTTTCTCTGGTCTTCGGTTCCCGACACCGAACTGTTGGAGCGGGTGAGTGAAGGAAAACTGAAAACCGGCCAGGACCTGAAGGAACAGGTCCTGCGGATGCTCGCGGATGAGAAATCCACTGCACTGGGGGATGTGTTCGCCAGCCAATGGTTGGGATTTGAACACCTGGGAACCCGTATCCGTGCCGATCCCATCGACAACCCGTGGTGCACCGACAGCCTGATGGAATCCATGAAGCAGGAGTCGTCCCTGTTTTTTCGCTCGCTGGTACAGGAAAACCGCCCAGCCCGTGATTTACTGATGGCGGACTACACATTTGTCAACGCCGAACTGGCAAAACACTACCGGATGTCGGGAGTCCGGGGTGAAGAGATGCGCCGGGTCAAGGCACCCGCCAACCGGGGTGGGATCCTGGGGCATGCGAGTGTGTTGGCGGTGACTTCCTACCCTTACCAGACCAGTCCGGTCAAACGGGGAACCTGGGTTTTGTCTGACCTGTTGGGGACTCCCCCTCCTCCTCCCCCGCCGGGTGCCAGCAGTTTTGAGGAGGAGTTGGAGGAAAACGACCGTCTTTCCTTCAAACAGAAACTGAAAAAACACAGTACCCTTCCCCAGTGTGCCTCCTGCCATCGCAAGATCGATCCCCTGGGATTCGGGTTGGAGAATTTTGACTGGTTTGGACGATACCGGACCCGGGGAGGCGGGGGACGAATTGACAATACCGGCAGCTTGCCGGACGGGTCCCGTTTTGCCGGACTACCGGGGCTGAAAAAAGTGCTGGTGGAAAAAAGGATGGATGAGATCGCCAGAAACATGATTCGAAAGCTGCTTTCTTTTGCTCTTTCCCGGCAGTTGGAATACTACGATGAAAAAACGGTGCTGGAAATTGTGGCTCGCACCCGTGCGAATCAGTATCGCCTTGGCGATATCGTGCTGGAAATCGTCCAGAGCAATCCTTTTCAGCGCAAAAGGGTGCAGCAAATCAAATCCATCAAAAACGGAGGAAACGGGACCGGGGAAAGGTCCTCTCAAGCGGGGCCACTTTCGGCTACCGGAAACTAGAATTGCAGGTCTTTTGAATTTGCTTTTTCATTAACAGGAACCAGATATGAATGCTGCCCGGGAACCCGATCGGAAAAAAGAAAACGGATTCGCTTTGCCTTATATTCCACCACGAAGAATGTCGCGTCGACAGGTCCTGCGCGGTTTTGGCACGGCTCTCTCTTTGCCGCTGCTTGATGCGATGGGGCCTTCCGCGTTTGGTGGAGCGAAAGACCCGACCGAAATGCAAAACCCGGTCCGGCTCTGTTATCTCTATTTTCCAAATGGCGCCGAACCCCGTTCCTTTGAGCCGAGCAAGGTCTCCGACCAGGGCGGTTTGCTGGATCTTGGCAACTGGCTGTCACCGTTGGAAAAGCACAAGTCGAACCTGCTGATCCTCCGCCGAGCCTGGACGCCCCGCGGGAATGGACATGGAGCTGGCACTGCTACCTGGTTGACCGGCGGTGGTTACGATGCGCGGAAGATTTCGGCCGGGGTTTCAGTTGACCAGGTGGCGGCCCGCTCGATAGGAAAACAGACTCTCTTTCCATCGCTGGAACTTTCGATGGAAGGACAGGGATTTTTCTCCAATAGCCTGCCTCGAAACACCATCTCCTGGAATGCCAAAGGGAATCCCCTGCCCCGTGAAACCGAACCGCGTGCGGTCTTTGATGGGATGTTCCGGTCGGGAAAGAGTGGCGAAGTGGAACGCTCGGCCATCGACCTCGCGAACGAAGAATTGAAACAGTTGAAACGGCGAGTGGGGACCCAGGACATACGAAAACTGGATGAATATGTGGATGCCATCCGCAGCGTGGAAAGAAGGATGGAGTTGGCCCGCATCAATACGGAAAAAGCGAGGCAGGATCCGGCAATGTCGCGGTTCCTGAAGCGACCCCAGTCTGGAATTCCGCAGGACCATGGGGAATACATGAGGTTGATGTACGACATGCTGGTTCTGGCCTACTGGTCGGATTCGACACGGGTTGCCACCTTCATGCTGGACCATGGCCAGAGCAATCGCTATTTCAACTTTATTGACGGTGTGCGGGGCACCTGGCACGCGATTTCGCACTGGAGGGATACCAGCGGGAAAACGGAGGATGATGATGGGATTCATTCCTGGAAGAACCGTGACGAAAAACTGAAAATGTACAACCGGATCGTGCAGTGGCACCACGAACAGTTTGCCTATTTCCTGGATCGGCTGCAGTCCATCCGGGAGGGGGAACGGTCGTTGTTGGAGAATTGTGGCATTCTTTATGGGTCAAGCCTGTCCGATGGCCACGAGCATGGATCCCGCAATCTCCCGCTGCTGGTTGCCGGAAAAGCCGGGGGTGCAGTTGAAACCGGACGCCTGGTTCGATTTTCCAGGTCCACCTCGTTGTCCGGAGTTCACCTGTCCCTTTTACAGGCGGCTGGCGTTCCGGCAAAGTCCTTCGCCGAGGCGAAATCGCCGATTTCCCTGAAAGGTTGAACGCCGTCCCGGTTTGGATCGGATCTCTGAACCGGGGAGTTCAACATTGTGAAAGACCGAATACCGGGATCCCGGTATCCACTCAGGCAAGGAGATCTTTGACCACTTTTCCGTGGACATCGGTAAGCCGGAAACCTCGACCTTTGAAGCGAAAGGTGAATTCCTCGTGGTTGATTCCGAGACAGCGGAGTAAAGTTGCCTGGAGATCGTGCACGTGAACGCCGTTTTCAATCACGTTGTATCCAAGCTCATCGGTGCGTCCGTAATTGACTCCCGGTCGGATGCCACCCCCTGCCATCCAGATACTGAAACAACGCGGATGATGGTCACGACCGTATTCCTTGCCCCGGTTGTGCTGGCTGTAAGACGTTCGGCCGAACTCGCCACCCCAGATCACCAGGGTATCTTCCAGCAACCCCCGCTGCTTGAGGTCCTTGATCAGGGCAGCGCATGGTCGATCGACCTGGGGAATCTTTTTACGCATCTCCCGGTTGACCGCCCCGTGGTGATCCCAGCCACGCTCGTAAAGCTGGATGAAGCGTACGCCCCGTTCGGCCAATCTTCTCGCGAGAAGGCAATTGTTCGCAAACGAAGATTGCCCCGGTTTGGCGCCATACATCTCCAGGGTTTCCCTGGTTTCTCCGGAAAGATCCATCAATTCAGGCACACTTGCCTGCATCCGGTACGCCATTTCAAAAGCGTCGATTCGGGCTTCGATTTCAGGGTCCTGGACTCGGCTGTTCCGAAGCTGATTCAACTGGTTGGTTCTGTGGATCAGACGGCCCCGATTCTCCCGATCCATTCCGGCCGGGTTGGATAAAAACAGAACCGGATCTCCTTGCGTCTGAAACTGAACTCCCTGGTGACGGCTTGGCAGGAATCCGTTGTGCCAATATCTCGACAGAAGCGGTTGCCCCCCGCTGGAAACGAGCACCACGAATGCAGGCAAATCGGAATTCTCAGTCCCCAGTCCGTAGGACAGCCAGCTTCCCATCGCCGGTCGGCCTTCGACACCGCTGCCGGTCTGGAGAAAGGTGACCGCGGGGTCATGGTTGATCGGTTCGGTGTGCATGCTGCGAATGATTGAAATGTCATCTGCAACACTTCCCAGTTGTTCGAAAAGAACGTTCATGGGATGCCCCGCATCGCCTTTTCTAACAAACCTGTGTTCGGATTGGGCCAAACGCGGCTCGTAACCACTGGTCATGCTGGTCAGCCGCTGTCCCTTGCGAATGGATTCCGGCAAGGGTTGGCCATGGAGCTTCGCCAATTCCGGTTTGGGATCAAAAGTCTCCATTTGCGAAGGACCTCCGCTCATGAAGAGGTAGATCACCCGTTTGGCTCGCGGCGCAAAGTGTGGGAGGAAATCGCTGGCAGCGGACGTCCGGGCCAGCTGGCTGACTGCGAGGGCCCCCAGTCCGGCGGATGTCCGGGTAAGAAACCTGCGGCGGATCAGTCGTTGTTGAAACAGTTCATTCACGTGTAATCGCCTCATCCAGGTTCAGCACAACGTGGGCGAGGTTGATCCAGGCCGCCAGCTCGGCTTTGGGCAGGTCTGGTTTGGAGAACCCGGCGGCGCGAAGGAATGCTTCGGCGTCGGCAGGGTTTCTTCGGTAAACCTCGTGTTGTTCTCTTACCGTCAGCAGGAGCAGGTCCATTTCATCACGCGAAGGTGAACGACTGAGGACGGAACGAAAAAGGAATCGAGCCCTTTGCTCGACTGTTTCGGATTCACGCGTCAGCGTTTTGTGGGCCAGGGCTCCGGCTGCCTTGAGAAACAGAGGGTCGTTCATCAGGACCAACGCTTGCAACGGGGTATTGGTTCGCGGCCGGGTGGCCGTACAAATCTGCCGGCTTGGTGCATCAAAAATCAGGTGGGCCGGGAAAGGTGCTGTCCTTTGAATGTAGGTGTAGAGTGCCCGTCGGCGCGATTTCTCTCCTGCATCCATTGCCCACCTGCGTCCGGAATTTGCAGCGAAATAATTCGGTGGTTGAAAAGGGCGAACGCTGGGGCCACCGAGGACGCGGCTTAATTGGCCGCTGCTCGCGAGGGCCATGTCCCGAATTTCCTCAGCCGAAAGACGGAACCTTGGTGACCGGCTGAGAAGCCGGTTCTGCGGATCACCGGGCGTGGTCTCTTTCCTGAAAATCGACTGTTGGCGATACGTAGCCGAGACAACGATGTCATGGATCAGGGCTTTGGTATCCCAGCCACTGGCAACAAAGCGATGTGCCAGCCAGTCCAGCAATTCCGGGTGGGATGGCAGTTCACCTTGTGTCCCGAAATCACCCGCCGTTCGAACCAGTCCGGTTCCCAGCAGCATTTTCCAGAGATGGTTGACCCGCACACGGCTGACCAGTGGATGGTCCTCCCGGGTCAGCCAGTGAGCCAGGTCGAGACGGGTCTGCAGTTTTCCTTCAGGCAGTCGGCCCAGGATCGCCGGCACATTGGGTTGGACCTGTTTTCCCGGGTTCTGAAAGTCTCCCCTGGCCAAAACAAAGGCCGGTTTTCGCTGTTTCATTTCCTGCATGACCATGGTCGAAGCCCGGGTCTGCAGTTGGGCCACGCGCTTCTTTCGGTCGGAAATGATTTTTGCCTGGTTTCTGATTTCAACACCGGTGGGGTCACCTTGCGTCAGCAAATAGTGCTTCCCCAGGACGTTCCAGTCTTCTTTCGTCCAGTCCTGTTGATCCCTTTTGAGGATTTCTGCTACCGGCGGTGGGATCGCCTGGTAAGTCGTTTCGATTGAAAACTTACCTGCCAGGTAAGCCCCCAGCCTTCCCCGCTCTACGCTGTTGAGTTGGCGGTTGTAAACCAGGACTTCACCGATGGCGGCTTCGGTTTTTTCTCCGCCTGCATTGTTGGCACCGATGGTAATGGCCTCGCCGGTGTAGGGAATAAGCGAAGGCGTACCCTGGCCACCGGGCCTCCCGTTGAGTTCCAGCTTTACCTGCCGTCCTGCACCCTCCTGGGAAACCAGTGCAATCGCCGCCTTTCCTGTCGGTAACGGTTGATTCCCGACGACGTCGGCTGAATAACCATTAAACGAAAGAGTGGGCTTTGCCCCGGCAGTACGCCACAATGCCCGGCGTTTTCCATTGGCCTCGTCTCCCCAGATCACCAGCATCTGATGGGCTGATTTCGCTCCAAATGAAACGGCGGCCACGATCGTGTATCCGTCGGCCAGTTCCCTGCCCCCGGCGGTTGTTCGCAGGAAATCCCGGACACCATCCAGCTGAACTGCCGGGTGTTGGCCCTGAAATCCACTGGGAAGCCATTCCGGATCACCCGTGGCATCTGCATGATTTTTCAGTTTTGAGAGATCCGCCCACCGGCTGACGTTGCGTTTCCTGTTGCCAAACTGCAAGACGTCAGGTTTGCCATCTCCGTTCACATCGGCGGCATCGAGGTGCAGGACCAGGCCATCACGAACGTTGAGATGGGTGTTTTTTAGAAGGTCCGTGGAGGCCCTGGCCCATTTGAGAACCGACGACTTCAGTTGGGCGTCGTCTCGCAACAGCCGCCCGATTTCCCGGTCGACCCGTTGCGACCGGTCGAGGATTTCCCGTTTCAACCGGTCGAGCTCAGCATTGGCAAGCGGAGAGCTTGCCATCATCGTCGGTGGAACAGGCTTTCCATGGTGGCCGTTTTCGCCACCGCCGCCCGGTTCCCCTTCGACACTGTTGAAGAAAGCATAGAACTCGTAATATTCGCGGTGCGAAATCGGGTCGTATTTATGACTGTGGCACTGCGCACATCCCATTGTCAGACCGAGCAGGGCCTGACCGGTGGTGTTGGACCTGTCGACAGCATAAACCACACTGAATTCATCCGGGTCGGCACCACCTTCTTCGTTGAAGGGTGCATTTCGGTTGAAACCGGACGCAATCCTCTGTTGCTCGGTAGCATCGGGCAGGAGATCCCCCGCTACCTGCTCCCTGACAAACTGGTCAAATCGCATGTTGGAATTAAAGGCATGGATCACCCAGTCGCGATAAAGCCAGACATTTCGATGGCTGTCGTTGTGATAACCGTTGGTATCTCCGAATCTCGCCAGGTCCAGCCAGTCAATCGCGAGTTTTTCTCCAAAATGCACCGACTCAAGGAATCGCCGCACCAGCTTTTCGTAGGCGTCCGGAGCCGCGTCCTGAACAAATGAATCGACCTCGGCAAGGGTTGGTGGCAGCCCCCGGAGGTCAAAGGAAAGTCGGCGAATCAGGGTCACCCGGTCAGCCGGTTCGGATGGCTTCAACTGAGCGAGTTTCAGTCGCTTGCCGACAAAAGCATCCACCTCGTTGCGTTGCCAGGCCGGGAATGCGGCAGGGGGCACCTTCGGATTCCGGACCGGCTGGAACGCCCAATGCAAATCGTATCGGGCGCCCGAGTCAACCCACTCCTGCAACAGTCGGCGTTCCCGGTCATTCAGTTTTTTTCTGGAATCTTCCGGTGGCATGCTTTCACCCGGTTCGGTGGAGTGAATTCTCCGAATTAACTCACTGCGGGCGGAATGCCCCGGGACGATGGCAACCGAACCGGACGGTAATTTGGCCAAAGCCTGCTGTCTTAGGTCCAGGCGCAGATCCCCCTGACGCACGGCGTCATCCGGTCCATGGCAGGAATAACATTTCTCGGCCAGGATGGGACGGATGTCCCGGGTAAAGTCCACGTCGGCTGCGATGCGTTTGTCTGCCGGGATGATCCACAGGGCGATCAGCAGACTGCACCTGGCAATCGGGGCGATCCACCCGGGGTTTGAAATGGTTCCCGGCCGGTGGATGAGCCGATTGCCTGTGGCGGGGAGAGGGAGCAACCTCTCCTGGATCCGCAGGTGGCCAGTTTTGTCCAGGCGGGATTCTGTCATTTGCAGAGCTTTCCGGTTCTTTGGAAGGTTGAACCCGCCAGTAAAGATCAGGCAGTAAAGATCAGGCAGTAAAGATCAGGCAGTGAATGTCAGGCAATCACATCCTTCACCACTTCACCGTGCACGTTCGTCAGGCGCCGTTCGATCCCGTTGTGGTAGAACGTCAGTCGCTCGTGATCCATGCCCAACAGGTGAAGCACGGTCGCGTGGAAGTCGTACCAATGCACCTGGTCCTGGACGGACTTCCAGCCAATTTCATCGGTTTCGCCGTAGGTCATACCCGGCTTCAACCCGGCGCCGGCCATGAATACCGAAAATCCGTACATGTTGTGGTCGCGACCCTTTCCGAGTTCACGATCACCAGCCTGAGTGTAGGGGGTTCGGCCAAACTCCGTGGTGAACAGGATCAGCGTGTCGTCAAGCATGCTGCGCTGCTTGAGGTCCTTGATCAATGCAGCGACCGGTTGGTCGATCCGCATGGCTTCCCGGTTGTGATTCCTGACCATGTCTTCGTGACCGTCCCAGTTGATGCGGGGGCTGCCGAATGATCCACCGGAGATGATCTGCACGAAACGGACCCCTTTTTCCAGCAGGCGGCGGGAGAGCAGACAGTTCTTTCCGAAATCTGCCGTGGTCCCATTGTTGAGACCGTACATTTCTTTTGTGGCCCTGGTCTCGTCATTTAAACCCGTGACTTCCGGCACGGTGAGTTGCATGCGGGCCGCCAGTTCGTGGCTTCGAATCCGCGCCAGCAATGCATCTTCGGTTCCGTGGCGGTAGAGGTCATCCTGGTTCATCTGGGACAACAGTTTTCGGCTGGCCAGGTCGGTCCCGGCGGTCATCCCCTTTGGGGGAAACAGGTCAGGAATGGGCGTGCCTTTGCTGTTGAAAGCAACCCCCTGGTAGACGGATGGCAGAAATCCGTTCGACCAGTTGATCGTGCCGCCAGCAGGGTAGCCCCGGGAGTCAGGCAGGACGACATAGGCGGGCAGGTCCTCTGTCTCCGCGCCCAGTCCATAGGAAATCCAGGAGCCCATGACCGGGAAGCCATTCAGCTGAAATCCGGTGTTCTGCTGGAAAGTCGCGGGTGTGTGATTCGCGGAATCGGCAACCATCGAGTTGATCACCGTCAACTCATCCGCCACGCCGGCCAGGTGTGGAAAGAGATCAGATACCCACAAGCCGCTTTCTCCACGCTGCCGAAAGGCCCAGTCATTCTTTCGAATCAGGCCAATCCGGTTAAAAAAAGTCGCCGGCCGTTCTTCATATTGCAAAGCTTTGCCGTGAAGTTTTTCGAGTCCGGGCTTGTAGTCGAAACTGTCGAGGTGACTCATGCCACCCATCAGGCAGATATGAATGACACGTTTTGCCCTTGGTTCAAAGTGGGGAGAGTGCCGCTTGTCCTTTTCGGACGCCGATAAAAGGCTCGACAATGCCGCTCCCGTAAGTCCGTAGGCGCCGAAAGAGAGCAGCTCCCGACGGGAGGGAGCCGTTTTACCGGGGTTCGGAACAGGTGCTGCGGAGGTCTGTTTATCTGACATAGAGCAACTCGTTACTGTTGAAGATCACGCGACAATAGGCCGCAAGTCCATGTTCGAGGATAAAGGGGACTGCCCGGTCAATGTCCTGGCTACCGGCTTCCCTGCCATAAGCACGCCGGATCAGTTCCCGAACCTGGTCTGCGGTCCCGTTGTGGTTTTCCTGGAGCCGGGTTGCCGCCGCCTCGGCCATCCTCAGCACGAAATCATTATTCATCAGGGCCAGCGATTGCAGAGGGGTCGTGGTTTCAGCTCGCTTGGGTGTGATCGCCGAGGGGTCCGGACAATCGAAGGTGTCGAGCATGGTTCGCTTGGCCCCCCGGGGACTGAATCGGTAGACGGTTCGCCGAAACTGCTCCTCCTGGTCCTGGGGAATGGGGTCATAAAAGTGGCTCCCCTTGAATTTGTATTCCCGCATGTCCCGGTAGCCTCTGCCGCCAACGGTGGTATCCAGTTTTCCCGCAATCGACAGCAGGGAGTCCCGCAGCGCTTCGCCTTCGATCCGGGAGGGACTCTTGCGCCACAAAAGCCGATTGTCTGCATCGACTGCCGCAGCCTGGAGGTTGTTCCTGGAGGATTGTCGATAAGTGGCTGAGGTGACGATCAGGCGATGCAAGTGCTTGAGACTCCAGCGATTAGCCTGCAAATTGGCGGCCAGCCAATCAAGCAGCAAAGGGTGCGAGGGTTTCCCTCCATTGAATCCAAAGTCGTTCGGAGTGGAGACGATCCCGGCACTAAAGTGATAGTGCCAGACCCGGTTCACGATGACCCGCGAGAACAGGGGATTTTGAGGGTGGGTCATCCAGAGGGCAAGTTTCAATCTGCGATCACGATCAGCGGCATCGGGCTTTAAGCCAAAATCGGCTTCCAGGGTTCGGATTGCGGAAAGGCCGCGAGGCGAAACGACCTCACCCAGCTTGCGGACATCACCACGCCCCAGTACCCGTACGGTGGCTGCAGGAATCGACTGGACCGTCCACACCCGTGCATTCTCGAGGCCGTTCCGCATGGCCTGCGCCTGACTGATCTGACGATTCAGTTGGACGCGTTCCTCCCGTTGCCGGGGGCTGAGTTGTGCCACCAGGTCGGCCTCGGTAATGATGTCGATTCCGCTGGATTGAGCGGACGCAGAAACTTCCGCGGCGGTCAAAGCCCGGTCATAGAGTCGAGCCTGTGCGACCGTTCCCTGGAACATCCGGTTGCCGCCGGCTTCGATACCGTGGCGCAGACCGAAGACAACCTCAGATTTTTCCGCAGCATAGGTCGCCAGGGTTTTCCTGTAGGCCCTGCCGTAGGGTAAACCGTTTCGGTACCCGGTGATCGTGCCGTCTGCGGCATAGGTGATTGCCAGATGAACGAGTTTTTCGCTTTCGGTTTCTTCGTTTGCCTGGAAAGATTCATATCGACGGAAACCGTCGCTGCCGGCCATCCATCGTTTCGATTCCCTCTCCGCAAAGACAATGGCATCAAAAATCAGGCCATCCGAAGTCTGCAGGGAGATCACACCGCCACCGCTCTGGTTCAGGTTATCGACTCGAACCCAGGCCTCCAGCGTCCTGGCAGAAAGCGGTTTGGTCAAAGGTCCGGTCTGGGCAAAAGCCACCTTGCCATCCAGGACCAGACCTTTTGGCTCGCGTTTTGCCCCACCAACCAGTGTGACATCCATCTTGCCAACCTGGTCATTTAATCCGTTCTGGAAGTTCCAGGCTGCGAACGGTTGAGGGCCCGTCGGCCGGTTTTTCTTTTTACCGCTCTCTCTGGCGGCTGCCTCGCGGGCTGCCTGCTCCAGCGCATTCAGTTTTTTGCGGTTCCCCTCGATTTGAATCTTCAGTTCGGCCGCCTTGCGAATGGTTTTTGCATCAAGGGGAAGTTTCCGTTCACCAAACTCGACCCCCGCCAGTGCGGATGCCATGCTGTAGTAATCACGTGAAGAAATCGGATCGAATTTGTGATCGTGACAACGGGCACAGTTGGTGGTCATTCCCAGGAAAGCCTGGTTGACCATTCCAATCATGTCTTCCATTTCGTCCTGACGCATCGTTTTGCGCATCGTATCGTTGGACGGCTTGGTCGTATTGTGGGGCCCGGTGACCAGGCAGGCTACTGCGATCGCTCCCCCGGAATCGGGAGCCAGGACATCTCCGGCGATTTGCTGGCGTACAAATTCGTCATAGGGCATGTCCTGGTTGAGCGCTTGAATCACCCAGTTGCGATAGGGCCAGGCGTGGTTTCTCGGCTGGTTGTATTCGAAGCCATTGCTTTCCCCAAAGTGCACCACATCCAGCCAGTGCCGCCCCCATCGCTCGCCATAATGGGGGGAGTCCAGCAACCGGTCAACAAGCTTTTCATAAGCGTTCCGGGAAGCATCGTTCAGATAGGCAGCCACCTCCTGAGGTGTCGGCGGCAAACCGGTCAAGTCATAGGTAAGACGCCGAATCAGAATGCGGCGGTCCGCCTCGGGCGACGGTTCGAGTCTGTTTTTTTCGAGCCCCCGGTAAATGAACCTGTCAATCGGATTCCGCCCCCAGGTCGAATCGACCTCGGGAGGCGTCACCTTCTGCAGCGGCTGCAGGGACCACCAGTCGCGGCCGGCTCGACTGTCGGTGGTGATCGAGAACAGGTCCAGGCCCGATTCTCCCCACTTCGCTCCTTCTTCGATCCACTGCCGCAGGGTGGTTTTTTCCTCCTTGCTGAGTGGATGTTTCGGAGGCATTTCATCTGAGCTGACCCTTTCCCAGAGCAAGCTCTCGGAAGCTTTGCCGGGCACGATGGCAGGTCCCGTATCTCCCCCTTTGGCAACGAAGGGCTGCTCGGTCAGTTTCAGTCCGCCCTCCGGTTCCTCTCCCCGGTGGCACTCCAGGCACCGGGATACCAGGATCGGGGCGACCCGTTTATCAAAATCAATGGATTGGGCCTGGAGCTGTGGCCGTTCTCCAGCGGCAATGGTGAACACCGCCAGGCTGAATAACATCAAACGAACAATTGCCGATTTCGATTGCGGCATGTTAAAGGTTCCTCGCGGACGCACGTGTCTGTTTCACCAACAGATGTCGGGAATAAATAACCGGCTTAACACTGGAATCTAGACACGCGCGGTACCGATGTCAATTCAGGGTCTGATTGCCGGGCGGAGGCGGCCTTCCTGCGGAGGATCGACAGGTATCGGCATCGCGTAATTCGCCGGTTTTGTGCAGGGAAGGTTTATGCAGGACAGGATGTCTGCGGCCGGTGGTGATTCCCGAGTGTCGAGCTCGCCCTTCTGGTTCGAAAACTGGTATTCCGGCACGCCTGGAAGTCGGTGTTTGACCAGTCGGCGAATTTGGGAGGTGTCAGGGGGGAATCCGTCAGGGAATTGGTTAAATTGGAGCTTTCAGGATGAGCCAATGTATCAGGAAGGAAACAGTGGTTTCCTTTTTCGTCAGTTTGCCGCATCAAGTTCTGTAGGGATAAGGGATATGGGAGTTCACACTGCTTTGAGATGCCCGCCTGGTTTTTCAAGCTGCCTGGTTCTGCTTCTCGTGAGTATGGGGCAGGTCCCCCTTCGACCTGCCTGGGGACAGTCGAAGGACCTGTCATCGACTTCAGCCAAGCTTGAGTCGATCACCCTGGAATCGAAAAATATACCGGGTGCGGTAGGCGTCCATGTGCTGTTACCGCCGAATGCTGACGCGGAGTCGGGGCCTTGGCCCCTGATGCTGTGGTTACATGGTGGCGGCGGAGACGACATTTCCTACCTCGAACGAATTCTGCAGCCCCTGGTGGAAAAAGCGTGGGAACGAAAGGAACTGCCACCGATGGTCGTTGCTGTTCCCTCCGGACGACGCTCGTTTTACATGGATTTCAAAGATGGGAAAGAAAAATGGGAGACCTTCCTGGTGCAGGAGTTACTGCCTGCATTGAGGGACAGGTACAAGGTAAGCGATCAACATTCGGACACTTATGTCGGTGGTTACTCGATGGGGGGCATGGGCAGTTTGAGGCTGGCCTTCAAGTATCCCGGGACGTTTTCACTGGTGGCTGCAGTCGCTCCGGCAATCGAACCATCTTACCGCTTTGAGGATATTGAACCACGGGACCGGGTCTATCGAAGCGACGCGACCTATGAGCGAATTTTTGGTCGACCGGTGGACAGGGGGTACTGGGCGAGGAACCACCCTCCGACGTTGGCCCGGGATCAGGCGGCCCGGCTCGTTGAATCGCAACTCGATATTTATTTTGAAGTTGGCGACCAGGATGAACTGGGACTGGATCGCGGTGCAGAATTCCTTCACAACACGCTGCTGAAAAAAGGTGTGCCTCATGAGTATCGATTGATACAGGGTGTAGGCCATGGCGGCAATTCCATGCCCAATCGCCTTTCCGACGCGCTGCGATACGTCGGCCGCGTCAAAAGGGGGTGTTCCGGCGGGATTGGATCCTGAGCTGAGGCGTACTCTTGAAAAATATTCAATGCTGTTCAACGCAGGGGATGCCGCGGCCATTTCGGAACAGATCTTCCTGGCACCCGTGCTGATGGTCAATTCAGAAACGGACGATCACTTCATCCTCAAGACGAGCGATGACATCCGGTCAAAATATCAGGAGGTTTTGATGGATATAAAATCCAGAGGGTGGGATCGATCCGTGATCAAGGGCGTGAAAATTCAAATGTCAGGCCCGGATATGGCACTCGTTGGCCTGACGTTTTCGAGGCTAAAAAAGAATGGAGAACCGATTCCACCGGTTAAGAGGAACGCGACTTACGTGTTTCTTCGCAAGCCGGCGGGGTGGCGCGTGATCATGGCAAGCGTGCAGCCTGCGTCCGGCATTTCCGATGCGGCCGGGATCAAAACATTGCTGCAAGAGAAAATGGTTCGTTATGTCGATCTGTTGAATGGCGAGAATCCGGCCCAGGGTGTGGCAAATGAGATATATCAATTCCCGCGACTGTCTCGCAGTTTCCTGGGCGCGCGTGAACATAAGGCTCTGCTGTCGAAGCCGGATGTGCTTGCGAGTCTGAGCGGCTACCTGAAAATGATGAAAGCCAACGGCATGACCGAGATAACCGTGAACAGTACACGGGTGTACCCGGTGAGCAATCAACTTGCGTTCGTTGAACTGGTTTCCTCACGCGTCCGAGCGGATGGAAGTCCCATTCCTCCCGCTCAAACGCCGTTCACCTACATCTGGGTCAAAAAGCCCGCAGGTTGGAAGATGATTGCCACGCTCGCCCAGGGAAGTCACCTCGAGAGTCCGAAAAAGTGAGATTTGATCAAAAGCGGCCCAATGAGCCGCCAGGTCCGTGGCAGGCATCTTTGTGTGGATTCCTGAACGCGGGCCCTATCGGATCGCATGGAGAACCGGACCCGAAGGCCTACTCTTTTTCGGAATTCCGGTCGCCTTCCTCTTCCTCGATCCGGTCGTAAACCAGGAAGCGATTCGGTGCTGTTTTGGAATCGCGGTAGATGCCTCTCAACTGTTCGTACCACTTTCCGTCATGAACCTTGTATGTGGTATGAAACGTCTGGTTTGCGTGGTAGGAGTAAAAGTGGTTGACGCCCCCGCGGACCTCGATTCGCATCGGGATGGTAGTGGTTCCCTTCAGCTCTCCTTTTTCGTTGTACCATTCCAGCGTCTCCTGGAACGGTTCGATACGCTTGATGCGATAGCCCCCATTCGGATGCTGAGCTTTCCAGGAACCGGTTAACTTCGCCCACTCGGCTTCGACAGGGTTGCTCTCCCTGGAAGTTCTCATCACCCAGCGAAGTTGGCCTCCTTTGACCCATTTCCTCAGTTTGTTCCAGTTCGTATTCCCTGGCTGCCCGCCGGATTTGGGTTGGGCCTCCCGGATCTTTTTCTCCAATTGCTGTCGCTCCTCGTCTGTTTTGGGGAGCTTCGTCGAGTCGAGCAGGTGGAAGATTCGGTACTTGTGCGAGCGGTTTTTCGCGGTGGTGCTGACCAGTCGGGTCAGACCCCACATTTTGAAAGCCGGATTCAGGTCGACCATTGTCTGGAATCTCGGTGCGGCCTCGTTCCTCTCTGCGTCCACGTACGCCTGATCAAGATCCTCACCCGGTTGAAAGAAACCAAACCGTGCAATATCCACTTCGGGAGACGAAGATCCGACAAAGTCGACCATTTCGTACGTTTCCGAGTGCAGGATCTCCCGTGAAGCCTTGGTTCTTTCGATCAGTGCGTCCACATCAAGCTCTTTGCCCAGCATCTTTGCGACCTTGCCCAGGCGGGGCCATTTGCGTGAGTCATCCAGCGAATGGAATCCCTGCATCGTCACAAACTGGCATCCCATTGCCTCGGGGTTATCCACCTTGAGCAAACCCCAGAACAACAGATCGCCCAACTGACAACGACCCTCGTGGAGTTCTTTCCATTCCGCCTCGATTGCCAGGTAATCTTCCTCCCCACCGTCCGGTACCCTCATGTAACTCAGTTGAATGTAGTTGTAGGGGCGTCTGGCCTGCTTCTTGCGTTCCTCCAGGGAGCGTCCGGTGTTTTGGGATTCGGTCCCTTTTTCAGCTGCCTCTTTCTTATCGTCAGCCATCAGCAAACCCGGGTCTGCAAACGACAAGAGGCCGACGAAAAATAGTGATGCCGCGAACCGGCGAACGCCGGCCGCAAAGGCGTGGGGTGAGCGATGGTTTAACGGGTTCCACGTGATGCGAAAATTTGATGGGCTGTCCATGATCGCTTTCCTGTTCTGAGGGGTCCATAAAGTTGGCCTGGGGGCTTGCGTCCGCTCTGGGCCTGATAACTTGCAAAATGCAATCAATGGGAACAGCCTAACGATCGGACAATGGGGTGTCAAATCCCGGTTTGTTTTCATTGCCGGCTACGGTTGTTTCCACCGCGAAACCAACTCTTCGAGGTGCAGGCTCATTCTGTCGCCCTGCCCCGCGTATTCGGGCTTTCCTTTTTTTCGCGGCAGGTTGTTTGCCGGTCGACGCTGAGGCAGATTTAACACGCATCCTTCCGGTACGCGGCTTTCTGAACCGCTCCGATTGCCCGGTCTTTGGCCTGTCCCGTTCTTTCGTTTGAAGATGCCTTCCCCGCCGCGAAGGCAAAATCCGCAGGTTGCGACCGAAAAGGGGGGAGCAACTCCTTGAAACCCAGCGTGGTTGAAACGGAGAGACGGTCAAGAGCTCGGGCCAAAATCGGGTCGTCAGCCGGCCAGGC
Organism: Planctomycetota bacterium; assembly: GCA_036336715.1. Taxonomy (GTDB): domain Bacteria; phylum Planctomycetota; class Planctomycetia; order Pirellulales; family Pirellulaceae; genus JABAAE01. The sequence continues at coordinate 54,565 of JAYZFP010000064.1, read as the reverse complement.
GTGTGGATAGATCACCTTCATCAGAGAGACTCTCACCACCCACCCACCGTCGCAACCCCTTTGAATACCGGGGAATAAGCGGCTTTGTCTCTCTACGAGCGCAATAAAAAAACCCACGGCTGCGTCATTTCGCTACCGTGGGGTTTTGTTGTCCGAAGACCAAGTGGCGGGAGCCGGATTCGAACCGACGACCTCGAGGTTATGAGCCTCGCGAGCTACCGGGCTGCTCCATCCCGCGTCATTTGCCTCCAGTTTAACCAATTGCGGCCCGGTTGCACAGGGGTCCGGGCGTCTGCTTCCTGTTTTTCCAGTTGATTCGATTGTCCGGGCGGCATGAAATGAAGAAACCAGCCCCGGAACGGAGACTTTCCCCGAACTGGCAACGCCAAAAACCTGATTGAAGTCTATAATTGGAGATGTTGCACGCGGGGCGTTTGGGCCCCGGCTGATTCCATCCACTCCAGACCGGATTTGACCCCGGCTCAGCGATGAAAAACAGAGAAACATCGGCGGGCCCTCTCCCGGAACATCTGCAGCCGAAGAAAAAAAAGAAGGTCAGCGTCAAGGTTCGCGCTTTGCCTGACAGCGAAGAGGAAACGCAGCTGCAGAAAATCGGACGCAGTGGCCTGAGGAGCATGCCGTCCGCCCTGGTCAGTTTCGTCTTTCACATGATCCTGATTCTGGTCATTGCCCTGATCTACATTCCGGGTACCGGGGAGGGACGCTTTTCGCTGTTCATGGACACCGAGTCGATCGAGGATGATTTTGATCAGGAATTCGAGTTGTCGAGCGACGAAGAATTTGTTCCCGAGGTCAACGCGGAACAGATGGAAATCAGTTCCAACGATGCTGCCGAGGCGTTTGAGCCGGAGCTCGTGGAGATCGAAAGTTCTGCTCCCAATCCAATCAATCCCAGCAACAACCCGGGATTTGCCCTGACGGGCCGCGGCGAGCAGAACCGCCAGGGACTGCTCAAGCGGTTTGGGGGAACCCCTGAAACCGAAGATGCGGTGGAGCTCGGTCTGAAATGGCTGGCCCGCAATCAACAACGGGATGGATCCTGGAGTCTCAAGGGGCCCTACCGGAGCCTGGTGGGAGAAGAAAACACCACGGCGGCAACCGGTTTGGCGCTGTTGGCGTTTCTGGGACATGGGGAGACGCACCAGCAGGGCAAGTACAGTAAAAACGTTGCCAAGGCACTGAAATACCTGATTCGCAACCAGAGCGGGAACGGGCATTTTGTTGAGCGAAGCGCCAGTCTTTCCCACAGCCTTTATTCGCACGCCATCTGTTCCATCTCCCTGTGCGAGCTGGTCGCTCTGACCCAGGATGAAGCACTGATCGGTCCAGCCAGGGAAGCCGTCAAGTTTGCCAGCCAGGCCCAGGGAAAGCGGGGCGGATGGAAATACGAAGTCGGTTCCGAGCGATCTGATCTGTCGGTTACCGGTTGGTTCATCATGCTTTTCCAAAGTGCCAAATATGCGGGCATTGAGTATGACCCGACCATCCTGGAACGGGCAGAGGCTTTTGTTGATTCCGTCATGCTGCCCAGTGGAAGTCGTTTTCGTTATGAATCAGATCATGAACCCAGTCTTGCCATGACCGCTGAGGGTTTGCTGTGCCGACAGTACCTAGGATGGAAACAGGATGATTCCCGGCTGGCGGCAGGTGCGGACTACCTGCTGGACAATCCAATCCGCTGGTCCCAGAAGAACGTCTACTACTGGTACTACGCAACCCAGGTGATGAGGAACCTGGACGAAGAGACGTGGGAGAAATGGAACGAAAACCTGAAAACCGTGTTGCCGCAAAAACAGAGGAAAAGTGGTGTGGACGCTGGAAGCTGGGATCACGAGGGAGACCCCTATGGTGGACCCGGGGGACGTCTCTACGTGACCTGTCTTTGCATCTACAGTCTTGAAGTCTATTATCGCCATCTGCCGATCTACCAGATGGCAGGCCGCTAGAGCACGGTGGAAACTGCGTCGTTTCAGCGTGGATTCAGCGGTTGCTGTGCGAACAAAAAGTCCATTTTTGTGTGTTGGCTACGGTCGATCTGAAAGAAAGCCAATCACCCTCAGCCAGATTCGAAATCCCGGTCGATCACCCACCGCAAAAGTAACGGTTGCTCAGCGGGTTGGGTTACTCAGCGGGTTGGGTTGCTCAGTTGATGGGAGGTTGGGTCCCGGCTGTTCCCGGAAATGGAGGGTCGGCCGATAAATGTCCAGCAGGGTCGTTGGGAGTTTTTCACCGGTTCTGTGTGGACTGTCTTTCAAAGAACCAGGGCTCCCGGTATACAATACAGCCGCGGCGATTCATCAGGGGAAAACGATGCAGTGGAATGAAATCAATGCGGCCATTCAGCAGCAACAGGAAGAGATCAAACGGGGCGGCGGTCCCAGGTCCATCGAACGCCAACACTCCAAGGGACGATTGACGGCCCGGGAACGGATCGGGAAATTGCTCGATCATGAGCAGGAATTTCTGGAGATCGGCCTCTGGTCTGCCTGGGGGATGTACGAGGACTGGGGTGGAGCTCCCTCGGCCGGCGTGGTCTGTGGCATTGGTCGGATCCGGGGTCGGTCGGTGATGTTGATTGCCAATGATGCCACCATCAAGGCTGGGGCGTTTTTTCCGATGACCTGCAAAAAGGTGCTGCGGGCCCAGCGGATTGCGATGACCAACCGGATTCCATTGGTTTACCTGGTCGACTCGGCCGGTGTGTTTCTCCCACTCCAGGATGAGATTTTCCCTGACGAGGATGATTTTGGTCGAATCTTCCGCAACAATTCGGTGATCAGTGCCATGGGAATCCCACAGATTGCGGCGATTATGGGAAACTGCGTTGCTGGTGGCGGTTACCTGCCAGTGCTTTGTGACAAGATCCTGATGACCGAGGGGTCGGGGCTTTATCTTGCCGGGCCGGCTTTGGTCAAAAGCGCGATTGGTCAGGAGGTCACCCACGAGGAACTCGGAGGGGCCGAAATGCACGCCGAGGTCAGCGGCACGATCGACTTTCAGGACCCGGATGACGAGAGTTGCCTGAGGCGTCTGGCGGACCTGGTGGAGGCCTTGCCCACCGATATGCGGTCGGAAAAATTCCGCAGGAAGGAAGCCAAGCCAGCGTCTTTGCCGGGAACCCGGATCTACGATCTTGTTTCTCCTGACGCGACCGGCCAGTTTGATGTACGACAGTTGATCGATTGTGTCGCGGACGGGGGATCCTTCGAAGAGTACAAAGCCGAGTATGGAAAAACCATGGTCTGCGGCTACGCCCGGGTGGGCGGGTTCAGCGTTGGCATCATTGCCAACCAGCACCAGGCTGAAATGACCCGCAGCGAGGGGATGCAGTTTGGGGGCGTGATCTACCATGACAGTGCCGACAAGACGGCCCGTTTCATCATGGATTGCAACCAGACCTGGACCCCCCTGCTCTTCCTGCAGGATGTGATGGGGTTCATGGTTGGACGGGACAGTGAGCAGGCGGGGATCATTCGCAAGGGTGCCAAGATTGTTAATGCCATTTCCAACAGCCGGGTTCCCAAGGTGACGATCATCACCGGTGGCAGTTACGGAGCCGGTAACTATGCACTTTGCGGCAAGGCGTTTGACCCCCGATTTCTTTTTGCCTGGCCCAACGCGAAGTACGCCGTGATGGGTGGCAAGCAGGCGGCTTCCACGTTACTGGATATTCAGATTGCGGCGCTGAAGCGGCAGGGCCAGGAACCCGACAGCGAAGAGCTGGAAGAATTGAGGAGCCAGGTCACCGAGGCCTACCAGACCACAACGGATATCCGCTATGGAGCGGCCCGGGGGTGGGTGGACGGGATTATTGAGCCTGCTTCCACCCGGGAAGTCGTTATTCGCTGCCTCGAACTGTCGACCCGCCACGCGATCGACGAACCGTTTCGCACCGGGGTTCTGCAGGTTTGAGTCCGGCGGTAAACAATTCTGCAGCTCCTGCGAAAACCGCTTCCGGAAATGAGTTCAGGCAGCCCTGTTTTCTGCTGCTTTCACGGCAGGTGTGGCGCCCTTCTTTTTTCTTTGGGGCTTGGGTTTCCAACGATTGTGAACCCACCAGTACTGTTCCGGATCTGCAAGGATGATCTCTTCCAGCATTCGGTTGTACCATTTGGTGAGATCGCGGACGCCATTGATTTCTTCGGGCAATTCGCGTGGGTCGACAACTCCTTTGCAGCCGATTTCAAACTGCATGGGTTCAGTCTCCCGGGAGTCCGGGTACTTTCGGGTTCGTTTGCTGTACACCACGATCATCGGTGCGTCGTAGCTGAGAGTGAAAACCGCCAGTGATTTGTGGCAGGCAGCTTCCCTGCCGAGGAACTCGACCCAGACGGCTCCCATTTCGGTATGTTGGTCACCCAGCAACGTCAGGCACTGGTTGTTTGCGAGTTGCTCCTGGATGGCAGTTGAGCTGCCGGCGGTGCTGAGGATGTATTGACCGTGCGCCTCGCGGAACTTTTTGAAAAAACGGTCGAGGTGGGGATTGTCCAGCGTGCGGGCTACGGTGTACCCCGGAAAGCCGAGCATGCCGGTAACGTAGCCTCCCATTTCAAAATTTCCGTAATGTCCGGAGACCAGGCTCTTGGGACGTTCGAGCAGCAGGTTGCGAACGATCTCTCGCCGGTTTTTGACAGCAATGAAATCCTGCCAGTTGGTTTCGTGGATTTTCCTGGGAGCATGGGCTATTTCGAAGACCATCAGGCAGAGGTGGCGCCACATGGACTTTGAAACCTTTCGTCGCTGCTTTTCGCTGAAATGAGGAAAAACAGAGGACAGGTTTTTATCGATCAGCTTTGCCCGGATCCGAAAGACATCGACAGCAAGCCAGGCCAGGGTTTTTGCGATCTGGTCGCATACCTTGATAGGGAGTGCCTGGATGACACAGATAATGATCCGGACCAGGAGGTAAACGCCGAGGTCGACTATTTTTTTGCGAGTTGCCTTCATAACGCGACATCCCTGTCGCCGCCAGCAGTGAGTGAATGGAAGCTGGATTTTGACAAGAATCAGGGAAATGGAAAAGGTGAATTCGACATTCGGTCGAGCGCATCGCTGATTTTCACCATTCCAATGTCAGGAATCGGGAAAAGAAAGCCCGTGATGGCCTCCAGGGAGGGTGGAAAGTGGTTTGGGCGACTGTCACCGAACAGCTGCCCAGGTGTGACAGGTGGCTGTTGAGGGGGCCCTGTTCCGGGATTCCCGGGACTGTCTGGCTGATTTTTGGCGACGCAGTCAATCAGCTCACCTGGTCGGAAAACCGAACGCAGCCTCCCAGGGGCCTGGCGTGCCCGTGATGTTGGATTCGGTTCGCTCCAGGCCCCCCCCTGCCCTTGCAAACAATCGGAACGAACGCCTGAACCGTTTTGACAATGTGCTGGGGAGCTTTATTCCAAAGGCAGGTCCACGCGTTGACCCGATTGGGCGGCCTGGTAGATCCCGAGAATGATCTCCACGCTCCGCCGGCCCTCGTAGCCATCAACCAGCGGGGTGCCATCGTTCTCGATGGCAGAGAGGGTGTCCCGGAACAGTTCGGTATGCCCATGGTGTCCAATCGCTGCAGGATCTGCCGCTCCCCCTCCGGTTTCGGTCTGGTCCGACATCCTTTCCAGCAGGGACTGGTCTTCGGGGGAAGGGTTTGAGAAATCCCATACCTTGATGTCTTCTTCTTCAAGTGTCGCACTCCCCTCGGAGCCGTGGATTTCTATTTTTTTCAAGGCGCCGGGAAAAGCGGCCGTGGTGGCTTCAATGACGCCCAGGGCTCCATTTTCAAACTGGATGGAGGCGGTTGCCACATCCTCCACTTCGATCCTGTCGTGGGCCAGGGTAGCCGTTTGGGCCACGATTGACTTGACTGGCCCCATGAACCAGTAGAGCAGGTCGACGCTGTGAATTGCCTGGTTCATCAGGGCTCCACCCCCGTCCAGTTCCCAGGTACCGCGCCAGGCACCGCTGTCATAGTATTCCTGGGTTCGATACCATTTGACGTAGGCGTCACCGACGGTGAGCCTGCCGAACTTGTTTTGCTCAACCGCCGCTTTCATCAGGCGGGAGGACTCATGGAATCGGGAGGGGAAAATGGTTGCCAGTTTGACACCGTTTTCTTCGCAGGCCCGAATGATCTGGTCGCAGCGTTCGAGCGTCACTTCGAGAGGTTTTTCAATGATCAGGTGTTTGCCTGCCCGGGCAGCGGCTAGTGCCGGTTCCAGGTGGGCTCCACTGGCTGTGCCGATGGTGACCACCTGTATTTCAGGATTTTCCAGCATCTCCTCGAGCGAAGAATAAGCCGTGCATCCCGTTTCGGCGGCAAGGTTTTGAGCCGGTTCCGGGTTGCGGTTCCAGCAACCAACGAGGTGGGCATTGTCGAGATCCGCGATCGCTTTGGCATGAAAGCGGGAAATCATCCCGCAGCCAATGATTCCAAATCCAAAAGACATCTGATTTTTCCTGATAGGGATGGAGGTTGGACCCGATCGTCCCGATCTAGGGCCCGGCGGGGGCGGGTTTTCCGCGGAAAAAGTATTCAGCAGGGAGTGGCTTGCTCCAGAAACCCGCGGCGAAGAAAATCCTAATTCTCGAAAGCGTTCGCCAGCGCGGCAGTAATTTCCTGTTCAATCTTTCCCCGAAAGGCAACCGCCGCAAACGGAAGTTGGCCATCAATCCTGGCGTTTTGGTCATCTATTGAAAGCTGACCGCTGATTTTCAGTCCCAGTGCCGTGAATCCGAAATGCAGGTTGCCATCGTCGTCCCAGGTCTCTTCCATTTCACTGACTTGAGAGCCATATTTGCTGCGGACTTCCTCGGAGAAAGACTTGAGTCGTGTCAGGGCCTCTTCTTTTCCCCGATTATGTTCAAAATTCGCCTTGAAACTCGGCATGATTCGCTTTCGAATGGGCTCTATCAATTAAAACGAATGCAATTTTACATCCAAAAGGGATCCATTTGCAGTAGGTCTCTCTCCCGGTACGCGACTCGGTCCCACAGCTTATCCAAACAGGTTTCTTAGTATTGCCAATGAACCGTCGAAATATTGCGTTTGCCCTCGTGTTGTTTGGCTTGGTCGGAACTTCGCTGGGGATGGTCTACTGGCGTTTTACCAACCTGCCCCATCCGAGAGACGCCTCGCACAATCAACTCCTGTATTGGGTCGTCCTGCGGGACCTGAATCAGTACGACCGTCCGATTCAGCTTGCCCTGGTGGATCGATTCGCTGGAGAGGCGACGGCCATTTTCGGCAAAAAAGGACAGTCCGGTGCTTCGCTGTCTCCTGCACAAAATGAAAGACTGTTGGCCAACATCGAAATTCTCAAAAGGGTCTGGTTTGAAATTCGCGTGGATGAATATGCCGGAATTGGCGATCCGAAGGTTGCGGAGGTTTATCTCAAAAAACAGCTCCAATTAGTGGACGAATTCAGTAACCTGGCCTACGACAATGCTGCCATGCTCTACCCGGAAAAAGCTGGCCAGGAATTGACCACCATTTCTGATGAGCTGTTTACCGATATTGACCGCTGGTTAAGCGAGACGCCCGGGGAAAAAGAGGAAGCCACCTTGCGGACGGTACGGGAAGCGACCGTCTTCTGGTTGACCACTGAGGATTTGGGGGTCCATGTCATGGAGACCCGAAAAGAACTGGTTTCCCGGGTAATTGCCGAATTGGAGGCGGGGATGGACTTGCAGGAGACGACTTCCTTTATTTCCGCGGAACGCGGCGACCGCTTGAAGGAAAATTCGCTGTTGTTGATGGAGGCCTGGTTTCACCTTTTGGCCGATGAATATGACCGCTTGCCGGCTGATCAGCGGAACGCCTTCGTGGACGGGAAGATCGCTTCGGTAAAGTCCTGGAAGCTGCTTGATTACCTGGGTCAGGACAAGCAGGCGACCTCACCGCTGGCCGCGGTTTCCCTTTGGAATCAAACGGTGGGCGAGTGGGTGGAAAAAGCCGATCCTTCGATGAAACCGAAAATCGGGAAACTGCGAGCCGCTTTTCAGCAAAGGATTTTCTTCTCCCTTTTCAGGCAACAGGATTGACTGGCAGGAGGACCGGTTGCTGGTCAGGCGGTTGGCAATTCTACCCAGGAAGAAAGTTCCGTGATCCGGGTGCCAAACGATCCGACCTGTGCCGGGAGATCGACCGCTTTATGAACCTGCAGATTCCGCTTTTCGTTCACCCACGCTCCTGGTCGCACGACTTGGCAGCGATTTGCCTGCCCGAAACTTTTTGCCGTTTGAGGAACGCTCAACCGATTCCGTACGAATCACTCAGGCAGTTCGGAGTCGTCGTAGGTGATTCGGTCTTCCGGATGCCAGAGTGGAAGGCCTTCCGCTATTCGACTGGCCAGCACTTGCAACTTGTCTTCGGAACCGGGCAAGGCAGATGTTGATGAATAGTCATCATCGCGGGTGACGGTTGGCTCGTAATCCCAATGTCCCTGTCGGATCGCATCCAGAATCGAATTTTCCACCTTAAATCCTCGCTGCAGGTGCCAACTCTTCTCTCCGGGGTATCCACAGCACAGGCCGCCGTGATCCGTTGAAAGAAGAAGAGCCAAAGAAAATGCTTCATGACTTTCTAACAATTTCTTCCATTGAAATTCGCTTGTCAACAAATTGAATGCGGAAAAAAATTTTAAAAATTCTTTCGCCGTTTGTTTGTTGACAACAGCCTTCAGAGGTCTTATGGCAGGGCTGTTTTGTGGCCGGGAATCTGCTTGCGTGTCATTCCAAAGTGGTACGGTCCCAGTCATCCGGGGGTCCACAAAACCGACCGGGGTTGGCCCCTGAATCGGTGGCCGGAACGACCCAGGCTCACCCAGGCTCACCCAGGATTCTCTCTCGGATACCGTTCGGACGCAGTTGAAGGCTGACCGAGAATGTTGATGGAAACGATGGACAGAGCAGCTGAAAAAACTGCAGTCTCCGGTTGGAAGCCATCAGGTTTGGGAAACAGGTGTCAAGGATCTGGCGATCCGGCGATCCGGACGTTCTACCGCGTTTTTGAAATGGAGCAGGCGTTCGCCGGAGATATTCCCCTGGCGATCGTTGTCGCAAACAGCTCCTCTTACTCCCACGTAATCAGCTCCCAGGTACCGGATGTTTTCAAGCTCGTCGATGCCCACAGAACCGGCCAGGACCACCCGGATACCGGATTTCCTGGCCAATGTAATCAAATGCGATACATCCCGGGCCTCGAGGTGGGAAAAAAGGTTTCCTTCCAGCTTCGAGTAGGTGTCCAGTAACAGGTACCCCAGGCCATTCTCCCTGGCGCATTCGAGGATCTGCAACGGTTCAGGGGCTTGGGCCGGGCAGGCATCCGCATAAGCGACCGCCACGGGCCGGCAGGATGGGTGCAATTTTTTCCATACCTGTTGCAGACGCTGTCGCCAATTGGATCCGGCGGTTCCAGCAAGACCGCATTTGGCAAACTGGATCCTTTCGGGCAGGGTTGCCGTTTTGAAAAAGGATTCGCACTCCTCCAGCTCCCCAAGAGCGGCACTCAACCGGGTTTCCGGTCGAACCGCGGCACAGATGTTCTCGATTTCCTGGTTGGATGCTTTCCCCAGGGCGCCGTTGAGCGGGTCCTTGATATCGAGCAAATCGACACCGATCGAATCCACTCGGACCGCCTCCTGGCGGTTTTTGACGCTGACGAGTAACCGGAGGGGTGCGTTGCCTGGGTTTGCCATTCCATGAGCTCGCAAGGTGGGGGGAAGTCGTTCTGTGAATCAGGCAGCATCGGTCGGGGGAACGTCGAAATCGGGTTCCTCAGCATTTTCACCGACGATCGATCTGTAAACATCATAGAAAACCGGCACCAGGATCAGGATCAGACTGGTGGCAACCAGAAGTCCAAAACAGAGGCTGGCTGCCATTGGAATCAGGACCTGGGCCTGGAACGATCTTTCAATCAGAATTGGAGACAGGCCTGCGATTGTGGTCATGGAAGTCAGTACGACCGGTCGGAAGCGTCGACGACCGGCTTCCAGCAGGGCCTGCCGAAGTGGCATTCGACTGCGATACCGCGTATTGATGAAATCGACCAGGACAATGGAGTCGTTGACGATCACGCCGGTCAGGGCCACCAGTCCAAAGAAGCTGAACAGGGTCAGTTCCAGGCCCAGGAGGTAGTGTCCGATGATGGCACCGATCACTCCAAAAGGGATGATTCCGAGGATGATCAGGGGTTGCATGTAGGTGCGGAATTCAATGGTCAGCAGAACAAACATTGCCAAAAACGCCACGATGACCCCGGAGAAAAGACTGCTGAAGGATTCGTTGTTCTGCTGTGCCTGGCCTTCCCAGCGAACGTAGAGACCGGGGTTTTTTTCCAGCAGTTCCCTGAGGTAGTTGTTCTTGAAGTCCTGGACGATTTCAAAAGCATTGGTGCCCTTTTCCACGTCGGCCGAAATCGTGATGGTCCGCTTCTGGTCGACCCGGTTGATTTCAGAATACCCCTGGGAATAACTGAAATTGGCCAGTTCGGTGACCGGGGTGCTTCCAATCAGGATGTTTTCAAAATCCTGCATCGATCGTCTTCGTTCCCTGGGGTACCGAACCATGATCTTGACTTCGTGCCGGCCACGCTGTGTTCGTTTGGCCTCCTGTCCGTAGTAGGAGGCCCGAACGGCACGGGCAACCGTCGATAGCGAGACATCCATGCCCCGGGCGGAGTCCTTGATGCCAATTTGCAGTTCCGCCTTGCCCGGGCGCGAGTCATCTTCCACGTCGATCACGCCGTCATAGCTTCGCAGCTTGGCTTTGCAGTCCTCGATGGCTTTTTCCAGTTCCGCGGTCATCGTTTTGGGGGCCTGCATCTGGAATTCAATCGATGCACCTCCAGGTCCCATTTGGGCAGCACCAAACTTGATGATTTCGGTGCCTGAGATTTCATTGGCTTCTACACGGGTCCGCCAGCGATCGACGATTTCCTGGCTCGTCCATTCCCGTTCCGAAACGGGAGTCAGTTCCACTTCGACATTGCCGACGTGCCCCCCGCTGGTGACACCCGTTCGCCCCAGGGCCCCCTGGCCGGCAATCTGTCCGATGCTGCGATAGGTCACGTGGACCATTTCACGGCCAAATTCCGCCTTGTATTCTTCGTTCAATTCGTTGATCGCCTTTTCAATCTGGTCGGTCGCCGCGAGGGTCCGGGACTTGGGAGAACCGTCCGGAAAGACGACTGTTCCATTGATGACCCGGCTGTCCAGCTTGGGAAATCCGACAAACGGGGTCAGGCCGGAGGCGATAAAACCAACCGAAAATAGGAGCATGCTGATGGCACCCACGATGATGACCATCCGGTTACCAAGCGACCACCGGAGGGCAGGCAGGTAAAGGCTTTCGATGAACCAGTTCATGCCGGCTCCGGCCACTCGGTTGATTCCGTTGAAAACCAGTTCAAGGAACCGGACCGGTCGAAAGAAAAAGCGGAGGATCCTGATAAACAGGTTGTTGTCATGTGCCAGGTGACAGGGAAGGATAAACGTGCTCTCCAGCAGCGAGATCACAAGCATGGCGATCACCGCCAATGGCATCACTGCGATGAATTTCCCCATCACCCCCGTGACAAACATCAGTGGCATGAAGGCGATGATGGTTGTCGCGACCGAAGCGCAGACCGAGGGGAGCACCTCGGTGGTTCCCTCCAAAGCGGCCAGGAGGAATTTTTTTCCCCGTTGTCGGTGTTCGTAGATGTTTTCACCAATCACAATCGCATCGTCCACGACGATGCCAAGTGCCATCAGAAAAGCAAACATGCTCAGCATGTTGAGTGTCTGCCCGGCTCCCAGCAGGATGTAGCCCGAACCGAGAATCGAGACTGGAATTCCCAGGGCTACCCAGAATGCGAGCTTGAGCTCGAGGAAAACGGCCAGCACGATAAACACCAGCAGGAGTCCCTGTAAGCCATTACGGATCAGCAGGTTCATCCGATCCGCAACGTCGACGGAGGTATCGCCCCAGTAAACCAGTTTGTAGCCACTGGGCATGTTCTGTTCTTTTTTTCGCAGGTAGTCCTTGACGGCTCCGCAGACCACCAGCAGGTCCTCATCGGCTGTCCGCTCGACGCTGAGTGCCAAACCTGGTTGGCCGTTGATCCTGTGGATGGAAACTTCATCCGAAAAACCGTCAATCACGTCGGCTACATCGCCGACAGTCAGGGCGTCGCCACCCTCCTGGGGAATCAGCTTGATACGGGCAACCTCATCCCCCACCGAGCTCTTGCTTTTTCCGCGGATCAGGATTTCCTGGCCGGCCGTGGTGATCTTGCCCGCTGGCAGATCGAGGTCCTCTGCGCTGATGACCTGGGCTACCTGCTGCAGGGTCAGGCCGTATTCCCTCAGTTTTTCCTCTTTTACCTGGACATCGATCTGAAACGATTTTTCCGCCACGATGGAGACGGATGAAATGGCGGTTCGCTTGCCGGAAGCACCGGAAAAAAGCCCCACCATGCCGGCGATCGGGTTGGATGGAGGCGGGGGAGGGAGTTGCAGCAGTTCCGTGCGAATCTGTTCGGTGATTTCCCTCAATTCCCTCTCAGCCAACAGCGGGTCACGGTCTTCCCGGTTCGGGGCGATAATACCCAGCTTGATTGCCGGAGTCCGAAAGGTAATCTGCTGGACATCCGGTTCCTCGGCAAATTCGGGGAATTCGGTGATCTGCTCGATTTCCGCTTTGACCTCGTTAAGCACCTTTTGGACATCCTTGATGTTGGCATTCAGTTCCAGCACCAGGTAGCCGGCTCCTTCGCGGGCCACCGAAGTCATCTTCTTGAGACCCTTGAGTGCCGAGAGCTTTTCCTCGATTTTCTGGCAGATGCCTTCTTCGATGTCCTCGGGACTCGCCCCGGGATAAGGGACGGTCACGACAATGATTTCAAGTTCAAACTCCGGGAAGACTTCCCGCCGCATCAGCATCAGCGAAACGAGGCCGACAATCAGCGAGGAGATCATCAGCGTGTTCATGGCCGGCGAGTTTTTAATCGACCACTGGATCAGTGATTTCATCAGCCCTGCCTCCTGATTTTCCGCTTCGTCGTGGTTGCCGATCTAACCGTGTTTCCGCCGGATTCAGATGATGAACTGGCGTCCGGTTCATCTTTCTGCGGTTCGCCACTTCCTGTCGCTTTGCCCGAATCGGCAGGGTCGGTGACATTGCGGGAACGCAGGGGCATGCCGATGGTTGGTTGCGGAATTGGGGATACAATCGCCTTCAGTCCCCTGCTCAGACCGGCGGTGCCAGCCTGGATGATGGCCATTTCCCTGCCCTCGGAATCGCTCATCCGGTTGACAACCCGGACTACCCGTTCCTGCAGTTTGTCTTGTTCGACCAGCCAGACCACGTTACCGGCCTTGATCGCTTCCGCAGGAAGAGCCAGCAGGTCTTCCTGTTTTCCCAGGTTGAGCCGCACCGATACATACATGCCGCGTACCAGGGTTCGGTTGCCCGAAAGGGATTTCGTGTTCCGCACCAGGATCCTGCAGGGGGCGGTGCGGGTTTTTTCGTTCAAGCCGAGTCCGTCATACCGGTCCAGGACACCCGCCCATTCAAAAACGTGCCCGTTTCCCTCGTAGCGGATTCGGGCTTCCAGTGGAGGCAGGCTGAACGGGTCTCCGCCATCAGTTGCCTCACCCGCAGAATCGAGCACCGACTGCAATTGGTCGCTTCTCAGGTCGCAGCGGACTTCGATCGCAGAAGTGTCTTCAAACACCAGCAGTGACTTGCCGACCTGGACAAAGTCATCTTTCTGGACATCGTCGGAAATGATGACTCCCCGGGAAGGGGCGTGAATGACGGCTTTTTTGAAATCGACCTCAGCCTCTTCCCGCATCACCTCCTTGAGGGATACGAGACTTTTTTGAGCCAGAAGATCCGCCTCGAGAGTGTCCACCCGGCTACCCTGTGTTTTTTCCGCGTTGCGGGCAGCGATCAGGCTTCGCCGGCTCTGTGTCAATTCGGTTTCACTGATCGCGTTCTGTTTGAAAAGTTGCTCCCGTTTCTGGTTTTCGGTCGACTGAAACTGGAGATCGTCCAGCATCAGCTGGTGAATTTCACGAGCGGCCTTCAGTTCGGACTCGACTTTTTTGGCCCTGGCCTTTGCCTCGTCGACCTCTGAATTGGCCCGTTTGAGGGCCAACGCGTACTTGCGGGAGTCGATGGACAACAGGTGATCACCCGATTCCACATATCGGCCGGCCTGACAGCGATCCGTTTTTACAGTGATGCTTCCGGTCACCTCCGCTGAAATATTGATTTCGCGGAACGGGAGGGCCACACCGGTGACGTTGATTTTGATGTCGTCGGAATACGAGGCAACTTCCACGTAGTCCACCAGGGGATCCTTGCGGGTGTCCGGTTCTTCCGCCGGTTTCTTTTTCAGGTTGACCAAAAGGATCACCATGCCAATCGTCCCGAAAAAGATGATGCACGAAAGAATGGTCTGGAAGACGGTAGATTTGCCTCGGCGGTTTGGAATCATGGATCGCGTGGTCTGGAAGAAATTTTCTGTTTGACAGGGGGGCATTCGGCGGCTTTTGTGGCTGGGACTACCGGGGTGGTTCCTGGTGTGTCGGGGAGACTGTTCCAGAAGGAATCCGACCGGATGGCCGCCAGGGAGAACTGGTAAACATGTTCCGCAATCTGCTCGTTCTGAAAATATTTTTCGCCCATCGATTCCGGAAGAAACAGGGCGTTCATCCTGGAAGTGAACCGGAGGTACATCACCTGCCCCACGATGGAGCATCCCAGGCGATAGGCCAGGGCCAGGTCGAGTGGCCGTGGCGAGAGTTCCCCCACGATTGCGAGCAGCTGGTTGAAAAAGGGACGGAAATACTCATCGATCAGCCTCCGGCAGGCTTCCGTGGGAAACAGGACTTCGCGCAGCAACAACTGCACTTCCCAGGGAGGTTCGTTGATTCCCGCCGTCCGGTTTACCAGAGTCAGGATAAATTGTCGTAATTTATCCTCCGGTTCGGAAAGATCGACCGAAAGCGGGTTTTCCTCTGCTCGGCTGTTGCGGGCAAAGGACACCGCCTCGATGTAGAGGTTTTCCTTGTCGCCGAAGTAATAATTGACGGCCGCAAGGTTGACTTCGGCAGCTGTGCAGATTTCCCTGATCTTGGTATCCGCAAAACCTTTTTCGGCAAAGATTCGCCCAGCGGTCAGCAGGATTTTTTTTCGGATGTCAGGTGCATCTTTGTCGGCGTTCATCTCACCATGATAGGTAAAACGCCTGTATGAAACAGGTGTTTAATGTCTTTTTTTCCACCAAATGTGAACTTTTCCGGGAAATCGCTATCCTGTGGGAAGCACCCTGGGAATGTTCTTTCTATCGAGCCAAGAGCTCAAAGCCAATGGACAAGAAGAAATTGCGGCGGCAAATTGCATGGGAAGCCGCCCGGTTAATGTATGAACGATCGGAGTCCGAGTACTACCGTACCAAAATGAAAGCGGCCCGGAAAATATGCAAGGGTTGGGTCAAGCCGTCTGACCTTCCCGGCAATGCGGAAATCCGAGATGAGATTCAGTTGTTTGCCCGCCTGCATGAAGGCGAAACGCGAGTCTCCAACCTCCGCACCATGCGGCTGGAAGCACTGCAGTTCATGCAGTTTTTCAGCGAATTCAAGCCTCGGCTTATCGGGTCGGTTCTAACAGGTCACATACGAAAAGGCTCGGATGTCGACATTCATCTGTTTACCGACTCACTTGAGGCAATCACCTGTCGGCTGGAGGAACGGGGGCTGCTTTATGATGTCGAACGGAAGCAGGTCCGCAAGGATGGGGAGTCGGTGGTTTACACACATGTTCACGTTCGAGGAGAATTCCCGGTCGAGTTGACACTGTACCCGTATAACCGGGCTCACCACGTGTTCAAAAGTTCCATCACCGGCAAGGCAATGGAACGCGCCAGTCTCAACGAATTGAAACAGTTTCTGCTCCGCGAGTACCCCGAGATGGACCTGGAAGCAGAGCTTGAAGGGCTCGCTGACCGCGTGGATCGTTTCCAGTATTTTGAGTCACTCCTTTACCCCCTGGAAAACGTCAAGCAGGATTCCCGTTACCACCCTGAGGGAGACGCGCTCTACCACTCGTTACAGGTTTTTGACCTGGGGGTTGATGTTCATCCCTACGACGAGGAGTTTTTGCTGGCGGCGCTGCTCCATGATGTCGGCAAAGCGATCGATCCAGCGGATCACGTGACAGCGGGGCTGGAGGCACTGGAGGGTTTTGTCAGCGAGCGAACCGGGTGGCTGATCGAACACCACATGGACTGTCATCGCATTCGGGATCAGAGCATTGGTGCCCGGGCGCATCGCCGACTGCGTGTCAACGAAAATTACGCCGAGTTGATCGAGTTGGGGGAGATCGACCGGGCGGGCCGGGGCCGGGGTGTGCAGACCTCGAGTGTCGAAGAGGCAATCGACTACCTGCGAAGCCTGGAAGGTGTTTTTGGTTAAAACGCGGTCCGATCGGCGGACCCCTGCAAAGAAAGGTGTCGCCTCCCCGGGATGGCAACCGCCTGCCATCACTTGCTTTTTATCGCTTGCTTTTTAGCGGGCAAGTTCCTCCGGCCAGCGGTTACTTGAGGATAAAAAAAGCCGGTCAAGGGACCGGCTGTGTTCGATTCGTTTTGTGATTCCGCCACCGGGGATGGCGGGTTTCCTGCAAATTACTGCTCTTCGGTTTCAGGCTCGTCAGCAGGCTCTTCGGTTTCACCGACCGTAGCTGCAACGGGCTCTTCTTCGGCTTCTGCCGTGCTTTCGAAGGTTCCCTCGAACTGCAGGTGCTTGATCTTTTCGCCCTCACGGACGACATCGATCATGATCTTGTTTTTGCCTTCGAAGGCGCCCTGCAAAAGTTCTTCGGAGAGCGGGTCTTCGACGTAACTTTCGAGGGCGCGTCTCATTGGCCGTGCACCGAAATCGAGGTTGGTGCCCTTCTTGATCAGGAATTCCTTGGCCTCGTCGGTGAGTTCCACCTCGAAACCCTTTTCGTGCAGTCGAGCACAGACTTTTTTCAGCTCCAGGTCTACCACTTCCTTGAGGTCTTTCTTTTCCAGATGACGGAAGATGATCGGTTCTTCCATCCGGTTGAGAAACTCGGGGCGGAAGGCCTTGTTGATCTCGTCGTAAACACGCTCTTTCATGCTCTCGAAAGAGGAGTCATCCCCAGGCACTTCAAAGCCGAACCGGGATTCATTTTTGATGGCGTGAGCTCCGACATTGGTGGTCATGATCATGATCACGTTTCGGAAGTCAACGTTTCGGCCAAAGCTGTCGGTCAGGCGACCTTCCTCCATCACCTGAAGGAGCATGTTGAAAATGTCCGGGTGGGCTTTTTCAATTTCATCCAGCAGGACCACGGCATAGGGGCGTCGGCGAATTTTCTCGGTCAGCTGGCCGCCTTCTTCGTAACCGACGTACCCCGGAGGAGCACCGATCAGTCGTGACAGGTTGTGCTTCTCCATGTATTCGCTCATGTCGATTGTGATCAGGGCTTCCTCATCACCAAACATGAATTCGGCAAGTGCCTTGGCCAACAAGGTCTTTCCCACACCGGTGGGACCGGCAAACATGAAGCAACCGATCGGCCGTTTGGGATCTTTGAGACCGCTGCGGCTTCGGCGAACGGCCTTGGAGATGGATTTGATGGCGTGATCCTGGCTGATGACCTTCTTGTGAAGTTCGTCCTCCATCTTGAGCAGTCGCAGGCTGTCTTCTGTGGAAAGCCGTGTCAGTGGAATGCCGGTCATCTTGGAAATGACTTCAGCAATCACCTCTTCGTCCACCACGCCATCGACTTCACGGGATTTGTCCCGCCAGTCACGTTTGATCTGTTCCCGTTTTTTCTTCAGTTTGTCCGCCTGGTCCCGCAGCGCGGCAGCCTTTTCAAAGTCCTGGTTGGCGACGGCATCTTCCTTATCCTTGTTGAGCTGGGAGATTTCCTCGTCGATGTCTTTCAGGTCTGGTGGTCGGGTCATGGTCCGCAGGCGGACGCGGGCACCTGCCTCATCGATAACGTCAATCGCCTTGTCCGGGAGACAACGCCCGGTGATGTAGCGGGCTGAGAGTTCGACCGCTGACTCCACCGCGTCATCCGTGATCTGGACATTGTGGTGCTTTTCGTATCGCTCACGCAGACCTTTGAGGATTTCGACAGTCTCCCCGTCGCTGGTAGGGTCGACGATCACTTCCTGAAACCGTCTTGCGAGAGCGTTGTCCTTTTCGATGTATTTTCGGTACTCGTCCAGGGTTGTGGCTCCAATGCACTGGATCTCACCGCGGGAAAGTGCGGGCTTGAGTACATTCGCGGCGTCGATGGCTCCTTCGGCCCCTCCCGCTCCGACCAGTGTATGCAGTTCGTCGATGAACAGGATCGTGTTCTTGGCTCGCCGGACCTCGTTCATGACTGCCTTGATCCGCTCTTCGAACTGACCCCTGTATTTGGTGCCGGCAACCATCATGGCCAGGTCCAGGACAACTATCCTCTTGTCTGCGAGGATTTCAGGCACGTTCCCGGAGATAACCCTCTGAGCAAACCCCTCAACGATCGCGGTCTTTCCCACGCCCGCTTCGCCGAGGAGGACAGGATTGTTTTTGGTTCTCCGGCAAAGGACCTGAATCGCTCTTTCAATTTCGTTTTGCCGGCCAATCACCGGGTCCAGCTTGTTTTGCCGGGCCAGTTCGGTCAGGTCCCGGCCGAAACTGTCAAGGGCAGGAGTTTTTGATTTGCTCTTGCCGGATGGGCTTTCACTGCTTCCACCGCCGTCGGACCGGCCCCGGGCACCCGCCTCGGCACCCTCGAGATCATGCCCCAGCAGGTTCAGCACCTCTTCCCGAACGTCTTCAAGTTTCAGCGAGAGGTTCATCAGCACCTGGGCAGCCACACCTTCCTGTTCCCGCAGCAGCCCCAGAAGAATGTGTTCGGTGCCGACGTAGTTGTGATTCAGGTTGCGAGCCTCTTCCATGGAGTACTCGATTACCTTTTTGGCACGGGGTGTTTGCGGCAGCTTTCCCATTGTGACCATGTCGGGGCCGCTCTGGACGAGCTTTTCCACCTCAAGCCTGATTTTTCGCAGATCGACGTCAAGATTTTTCAGGACGTTGGCGGCGACTCCGCTTCCTTCTTTGACGAGCCCGAGCAGGATGTGCTCGGTTCCGATGTATTCATGATTGAATCTCTGTGCTTCCTGATTGGCCAATTGCATGACCTTTCGGGCGCGATCAGTGAATCGTTCGTACATGTTTGGATCCTTCGTGACGGCGACTGTTTTTATTTATTATCGGAGTGATCAGTGGATTGGAAAAGTGGTGCTTGACAATCTTTTCGCATTACGCGGCGATTCGACTGGGTGAATCCGGTGCTTCGGCGTCCCCCAAAACCTCCTCCCGGTCGGTTTCTTGCCATCCTGAGTCCGAATCCGGGCCCCGGAGTTCTTCCTCAAGTTCAGCGAGCATTTTTCGTTCATCAGCTATTTGAAATTGCCACTTGGAGGCCTGCTCATATTTTTCCATTAGGTCCAGCTGTTGGCCGGACTGATGCAATCTGCCCCGGTGGCGGTAAATCGTTGCGAGATAAAGGCGGGCGTCCAGGTCGGCTGGTTCCAGCCAGATCACCCTTTCCAGCAGGTTTTCCGCTTCATCCAGGTGTCCCCGCAGGTATTCTGATTGAGCGAGGGCAAACAGCTCGTTACGCTCTGCCGATTCCTCCGGGACATCCTGTTGTTGGGCTTTTTTGACTACCCGGTCGTTCCTGAAAATGGCCAGGGTCCAGAGCAATCCGACCGCCATCCAGCAGCCCACCAGGCTGTTTTTGGAAATCAGCCCCGTTTGAAGATAGGTTGCGGTGAGGACGAAGTTCAAAAACGCAGCAAAAACAACCGCTTTCACCAAACCCGTCCAACGCCCATACAACCAAAGCTGAGGCAATCCTGGCCAGAATGTGAAAATGGTTGGTATGCTTCGCATCCAAACTTGCTCCGGAATCCGTTCCGTATTCATATTATTGGGCGATTTTCGACGCTCCGGAATTCTACAACGTGCTTTCAGGTCAAGCAAGGCAATCCTGTCGCGCTCAATCTGAATGAAACCGTGGGTAATTCAGCTTGCCCACATTTCAGCCTTCGGCGACCGACACGTTGGGTATGCAGAATTTCTTTTTCCTCCCTTTTCGCGGACTCCCCGGTGTGGACTGCCCGAAATTCAGAAAAGAGGGGATATTCGGTTACAGGGCATCTTTTGTTCCAATCAAGCGGTCTTTTGGTTGTTTTGTGCCGTAAGTTGTTTTGAAGAAGGGGTTTGTGGCATGTTTCCTGTTGTGGCTTTTTCGAGGGAGGAGCCGGGAGCCCCAAATTCCCTGGTGGATTGTCAGGCGGATGACAGTTTGACAGATTAACAGGATGATCACACCTTCCGAAGCCAACCTCGTTTACCGGGTGCTTGACGCCAATTACAACCGTGCCGTCGAAGGATTGCGCGTGGTTGAGGAATTTGCCCGTTTTGTCATTTCTGATCCCAGGATCACCAGCGAGCTGAAGCAGCTCCGTCATCAGCTGGGGTTGGTTTGCCATCCCTGCATTGACCAATGGGCCAGCCAGCGGGACAGCCGGGCAGACGTGGGAGCTGAAATTACCGCTGCAGGCGAATATAGCCGGGCGAACCTGGGAGACGTTGTTGCCGCAAACCTGGGGCGGACGGGCCAGGCCCTGAGGGCCCTGGAGGAATATTCCAAAACGGGGGAAGCTGAGTTTGCGTCGGCCATTGAGAAAATTCGCTACCAGTTCTATGAAACGGAAAAAAAAGTCAAACGGGTGGCCTGGGTGAAAAGCTGCCTGGAGGATCGACCGGTTTACGTTTTGACATCGGCGACAGAATCACCGGAGCTGTTTCGGCATCGGGTGGAGGAACTCTGCCGGGCAGGCGCCGATTTGATTCAGCTGCGGGAAAAGAACCTTCAGGATGGCGAATTGCTGGAGCGGGCCAAAATCGGAGTCGCCGCCTGCCAGGATGCAAACGCACTTTTTATTGTCAACGATCGGCCCGATATTGCTCTGATGGCTGGAGCGGACGGAGTGCATGTCGGCCAGGAAGAGTTTCCGGTCACCGATTTGAGGAAAATGCTCCCCAGCAGGATGTTGGTTGGAGTTTCCACCCACTCTGTGGAACAGGCTGAAAAAGCGGTTGCCGACGGAGCTGACTACATCGGGGTGGGGCCAACGTTTGAAACGAGCACCAAGTGTTTCAGTGAATTCAAAGGCCCGGGGCTGTTGTCCGAGGTGGCCAAACGGTGCTCGCTTCCAGCTTTTGCAATTGGTGGAATCGACCTGCAGAACATCGACCAGGTGGCCCAGGCAGGCTTTTCAAGAGTCGCGGTCTCCGGCGTGGTTCATCGTGCGGATTCGGCCGAAGTTGTCATAGCACGGCTGAGATCGGTCCTGGCCACTTCCCGTGAATCTTCTTCGAGTTGACCTGATGAAAACTCCTTTCTGGAAAGCGATTATCCTGCTGGCCTGGATCTTCTGGCACCACCTGCACGTGGGGACCGCGCAGGAGCCCCAGGTCGTTGATTCAGCGGAGGCAAAAAAAGGATTTCAGAAGGCATTCGGCCTTGAGTGCAGCACCCCCGGAAACGGGATTTTCCGCAGTGGTGAAAAGTGTGTCGTGGAGGCCCGTATCCGCCCAAAAAAGAAAGCGGGCCGCTCCCTGGAATATCGTTGGGTTTTGCAGGATGCCTGGCACCAGGCAGTGGGTCCGGCATCGAAGACCCGCCGACTGGTTTTCGAGGACCCCGGGCCCGAGGGGGCTGAAAAGCAGGTCGAATCGAGGATCCGTTACGAGTTTTCGGTAAAACAGCCCGGGTTCTACAACCTGCGGTTCGAAGTGGTGTGGCAAGTCGGAAATGGAAACCAATGGGTCCCCCTACAGAGCGTCCGGGTCGGGTACCAGCCAACAGAAATTCTGAGCCCGCTGACCGCTGAAAAGGACTTTGACCGCTTTTGGCGTGAATCGATGGCCGAGTTGGCAAAGATCGAACCGGATTACCGGGTGCGCCTTGTCAAGGAAAAGTCTGACCAACAATACCGGCTGTACGAGGTGGAAATGAAAAGCCTTGGTGGTGTCCGGGTAGGCGGTTGGCTGGAGCTGCCGGTATCGCAGCAGCCCCTTCCCTGCTTGATGCGGGTCCCGGGTTACACTCAGAGCATGAAGCCGAATGGCAGGGATCGGTTGAGTGGAATTGCCGTTTTTTCCTTCAATATCCGGGGGCACGGAAACAGTCAGAAGGACGTTTCCGGCAAACCTGAGGACTATTGGATTCGAGGCCTGGACAACCGGCAGGATTATTTCTACCGGGGAGCTTACCTGGATTGTGTTCGTGCTGTGGATTTTCTCAGGAGTCGCAAGGAAATCGACCCCCAGCGTCTTGCTGTTCGGGGAGGAAGCCAGGGGGGTGGGCTCGCCCTGGTGACCGCTGCCCTGTGTGAAGACCTGGTGTTGTGCGTTTCGGACATTACCTTCCTGGTGGACTGGCAAAATTATTTTCGCATCACGGACTGGCCGGAGGTGAATCGCTGGATTGCTGCCCGAAAAGAACGCACCCGTGAATCGATGCTGCGCACCATGAGTTATTTTGATCTGATGAATTTTGCGGACCGGATCCGTTGCGAAACCGTGATGGGGGTGGGACTGCAGGACCCCATTTGTCCGCCAACGACCCTGTTTGCCACGTACAACCGGATAACGGCAAAAAAGTCGTTTCGGGTTTATCCCAAGGCAGGTCACTGGGTGCCTGGAGAGCATCATTCTCACGTTTGGAGCCTGATTCTCAATCGTCTTTCGAATCGTTCCGGCAACCCATCCATCGAAAACCGGAAGGGGGATCCGCAAGAATCGACAAAAGGGAAATCAAAGGAACCGCCCTCTCGGCTGGCACCAGGCACGAGGTGAAAATCTGTCAGCCGCAAGTCAGGCGACGTCGCAAAGCGAGGCAATTGCCAGTCGTTCGCAGGTCTCGAATTACTTGCATGAAGGTGGCCTCGCCTTTGCTTCCGCAAAGTCGTACATCGGTACCGGGGGCTTTCCCGTTGTCTGAAGGGTTCCTTTGAATACGCGGGCCAGGCTCCCGCTGATCGACAGGATGCTTCCAGGTGGATTGCGCTGGCAGGGGCTGTGCAGCAGTGGAAGCTGTTTCGATTCAACCGGGGGAATCGTTTTCGAGGGCCGGGGCCTGCAGCTCGAAACGGTCAAAGATCTCGAATCGGGATTCCCACTTGGGTGAGGTGACAACAACCGTTACGGATTCCGATTGCAGCAGGAGACCAACCAACCTGTCGGTAAATCGATCATCGAGGTCTGCGAAAGGCTCGTCCAACAGGAGTAATGCGGGATTCAAAACGAGGGCCCTTGCGAGGGCTATCTTTTTCTTTTCGCCGCCCGAGAGTGACCGGGAACCCTTTTCCAGCAGGGAACCGATCTGCAGTTGACCGGCGATTTCACGTGCACGCTTTAAACGCTGCTCGGCGGGAATCCCGCGGGCCCGAAGTCCGTAAGTCAGGTTGCTCAGGACATCACCATGGAAAAGGATCGGTTCCTGGTGCAGGAAAGTCGTTTTGCCGGGTGGTGTTTCCACCTTTCGTTGCCCTGCGTAGTCCTTTTCAAGTCCCGCGATTACCCGCAACAAGGTCGTTTTTCCGGAACCGTTACCTCCGGTCAGCATCAACTTTTGGCCAGAGTGAACCACCAGTTGATCGATGGCGGCCAGGACCGTTCCTCTTCGCGACACGGAAAGTTTGTGTAATTCAATCACGGTGCTGTTTTCCCCCGATCCAGCCCATTGCAAGTGTGACCGTGAGGGCAATCACCAACAGCAGGATTCCCATCGCCATACCGGTTGCAAATTGTCCCCGGGAAGTCTCGAGAGCCGTGGCCGTCGCCAGCGTCCGTGTCGAACCTTTCAGGTTGCCACCCACCATCATGGCGATTCCCAGTTCCGTGACGCAGCGGGCAAAAGCGGTGAAAAATGCCAACAGAACGCCATGCCGGGCTTCCGTCAGGTAGGTGATGCTCCGCTGCAGCCACCCGGCCCCCAGGACCCTGGCCGTTTCACCGATCCGTGGATCCAGGGCGGCCACCGCAACCCGGGTATGGGTGACCCATATGGGAAATGCCAGGATGAATTCCCCAAAAACAATTACCCAGGGTGTGTACAGCAGGTCGCTCGATCCCAGCGGCCCGTTACGTGAAAAGAGAGAAAAACAGACGAGGCCCACAAAAACGGTGGGCAAGGCCATGCCGGTTTGGAAAAGCTGAGCCAGCCAGTTTCTTCCAGGGAACGTCCACCTCGCCAGCAGGATTCCGACCGGCAGTCCAGGCAGGGCGGCCAGCACGACAGCCAGCAGCGAAATCCAGATACTGCGACAGGCAGCCGCATAGATCTCGGTCTGACCGGAAAAGAGGAGCTGGAGGGCCTTCGACAATCCTTCGGAAATGAACTGCATGCTCAAGGTGAAACGAAAGTGCTTGGGAGGATTCTATTGTTTCACGAGGCGGAGTGGATGAAACAGGGGCTCTCCGTCAATTCGGAAAGATTCAATCAGTTCCTGGGCTCGTGAGGAAATCAGGAACTCGACAAACCTGTCTGCCTCTTTTTCACGAATCCGGTGATTCCCGTGGGGTGCGATACAGATTGCGGAGTAGGGATTCTTGAGAGCGGGGGATCTCCTGGCCAGGGGGACCAGCCCGAGTCCCTGCTTTCTCGCGAGGTAGGTTCCCCGGTCGCAGAGGCAATAGGCTTGCTTCTGGGAGGCAATGGTCAGTGTAGGCCCCATCCCCTGCCCCGTTTCCAGGTATCCTTCCCAGCCCGTTTCCAGGTTGGCTTGATTCCACAATTCCAATTCTCTTCGGTGAGTGCCACTGTTATCGCCACGGGAAACAAAAGGGGATTTTCCTGTTTTGATTTTTTTCATTGCCTCGACAGCGGTGCAGTCTCGAATGACAGCCGGGTCAGAAGTAGGGCCCAGGATTTCGAAAAAATTGAACATTACAGCGTCCCGGCGGACGCCATGACCATTTTCCATGAACCGGTCCTCGTCCTTTTCGGAGTGCACCAGGATTACGTCGACGTCTCCCCGCCTTCCAAGTTCCAGCGCTTTTCCGCTGCCCACGGCAATCAGTTTCACCCTTAGGCCGGATTCCGTTTCGAAAACCGGGATCAGCTGGTCGATCAGGCCGGAATCGCGTGTTGATGTC
This sequence comes from Planctomycetota bacterium, assembly GCA_036336715.1. Classification (GTDB taxonomy): domain Bacteria; phylum Planctomycetota; class Planctomycetia; order Pirellulales; family Pirellulaceae; genus JABAAE01. The sequence continues at coordinate 29,306 of JAYZFP010000064.1, read as the reverse complement.
GTGGTCGCCACTCGCAGCGTTTGGCTGGGCGATCCGGCAGAAGAACGGCAGCCGACCGTCGGGATTGCGGCAGCAAGTCCGAGTACCAGGCATGACCGACGATTCATCTGATGGATCCTGTCTTTTCAGGCATTGCGTCGCAAGTCCATCGCGACGCTTCCGCGGCCATCCCTTTTCCGGGGAAACCGCGTCGCGCGAAAAAAATGGGGCAGGCCGGGCCGCAGGCCAGCGAATGGAAATTCCCGCAAACTGAGGGGCTGCAATTCGTAGCGGGCAATATTCGGTGAACAACCAAGGGTACTCAGCCAGACGGCTATTTCTGGTAGATGGGCAAATAGTGATACTTCACGGAAAGGCTGAGGACCGCCATCGCGGTTGCGTAGACCTTGCCTACGTTCTGTTCGCTTCGGTTTCCGGAGTTCCAGGAACCGTCTCCCGACTGTTGTTTGAGCAGCAGTTCACGAACTTTTTTCTCTGCCTGCTTGGCGTAATCACCTCCGCTCTGGTACATCCCCTGGGCGTAATAGTAGATGCCATAGGAACCAAAGCGTTCGTTCCACTTCAAATCCCTTGCCAGCAGCCAGTCGGATGCTCCCCGGACCAACGGGGATTCGTACTCCCCACAGACCTGCATCGCCAGCAGCCCGGCGGCGGTCATCGTGAAGGTGGCATGATTGCGGCTTGGCTCATAGGAGAATCCGCTCGCCTTCCGGTCCGGTAGTCCGTTTCGGTCCAGGCGGGCCACGTAGGATCTCTTGAGGTAGTCGACGGCTTCGTCGATAGCAGACTTGGGCACATTCAGGCCATCATTTTTAGCGCTCCTCAGCGCCATCAATTGCCATACCGTAACGGAAAGGTCCGCATCCTTGGATCCCGGCTCATAGCGCCAACCTCCCCGTAGGTGGGTCGGTTTGGGTTCTTTTTGAGAACTGAGAATGATGTCAATCGCCTTTTCACAGCGATCATGGATCAGCTGGTCCTGTTCCTCGGAAATGCCCATTCCGAGCATTTCGGTGAGCATCAAAGTGGTGATGCCGTGCCCGTACATCCTGGATCCGTCGGCTCTTCCAAAATAGCCCTGTTCATCCACACGGTCTTTTTGAAGCACGTAGGCCAGGGCTTGTCTCATCGCTTTCCCTTCCGGCGACGGGTCGACGGGCTGAATGCCAACGCCGGCCATTGCCATGATGGAGAGCGAAGTCATCGTGGTAGCGTGTCCCTTGTCATATATGGCTCCGTCCTCTTTTTGATTCTTGACCAGGAACGCAATGGCCCGATCGACGGATCGGTCGGTTTCATCTTTTTGAAAGACGGATGATCGAACAGCTGGTTCCGATGGGTCTGCCTGTTGGCTGCACAGCAAGGGAGCCCAGGACAGTTGCCAGGCGGCGATCAGAATCAGCTTGGTGGTTTTCGAAAAAATCATGTCAATGTGCCCCGAATTGGGATCCGGCCCAGTGGCTTTCTGGTCGGTGGAGAATCATCCTGGTTTTACTTTTTCTGTTTGGCTCTTTCGGCCAGCACCTTGAAATAGGCTTCCACTTTCTTGCGGTACTCCTCGGAGACTTTGGTCTTTTCGCTGGCAGAACCCGATTCTGCGGATTTGCCCCTCAGCTTTCCCCAGTCCTTTCCGTCCCGTTCTACACCACGAACAACAAATTCCTTTTGAGGGCCATTCAGCGACGGTTCGGACTGGGAATCCGAGGGAAGCTCAGGTTGCCCGGGAGGTTGGTTGGTCTGTGCGAGTTGGGACTGTTGTTGTGCCGAAGCTCGAGCGGCTGCCATGGCCTGCTGTTGTGTAAGAGCGGCCTGGGCAAATGAGTTCAGCGGCTGTCCCTGCTGAGGCTGTCCTTGTTGAGGTTGTCCTTGTTGGGGTTGTCCTTGCTGGGGCTCACCGGTTGGGGATTGCGGCTGTTGAGCCATCAGGCGGTCCAATTCATCGAGAGCCTGAGCAAGTTGCTGGCCGCGAGCGGTTTCTTCAGCTGTTGGTGGTTCGCCTTTTTGCGGTTGTCCTTGCTGCGGTTCTCCCTGCTGAGGCTGTCCTTGCTGGGGTTCCCCTTGTTGCGGTTGTCCCTGCTGGGGTTCACCTTGCTGGGGTTGTCCCTGCTTGGGTTCACCTTGCTGTGGTTCGCCCTGCTGTGGTTCGCCTTGCTGTGGTTCACCTTGCTTGGGTTCACCTTGCTTGGGTTCACCTTGCTGAGGTTCGCCTTGCTCAGGTTCGCCTTGCTCAGGGGTTGATGTTGGCTCGGGAGTGCTGTTTTGAAGGGATTCTATTTTTTCAGTCAGGGCGTCCGCCTGGTTCTCTAATGCTTTTTTGGCATCGGAAATCGATTCCTGGGCCTCCAAAGCTTCCTGATTCGGTTTCTGGGCGCCCTCGTTTTCTTTCTTGCCTTCTTTATTCGGTGACGATTTGTCCTGTTTGGGTTTTCCCTCCTCCGGGTTACTTTCCGCTTGCTGACTCTGTTCGGCCTCCCGGGCCGCTTCAGCAATCTGCTGTTCTGCTTCGGTGGTTTCCTCGTCGGCCGTTTTTTGAACATTCCTGGCGACTTCATCCAGCTCGTCGGCGGCTTGCTGGTTGTTCAGTCGCTGCTCATGGCGTGCGGCCCTTCTGAGGTCTTCTGCCGTCTCTTTTACCGACTCGGTGATTTGCTGTTGCTGCTTCTCAGCGTTTGCCAGCTGATTTTCCGAGGGCTTCAGTTCATCCTGGAAATCAGATTTCTTAGCCAATTGTTCTGCTTTGGCCTGCAATTGATCTGCCTTGGCCTTGGCTTCACGAGTGACCTCATCAGCAAACTGGGTGGACGGGTTGGCTGCGTTGAGAGGTGGTTTCGGTTTATTGGCAACCTGGTTTTCAGTTGCCTTGGCCTTTTGCACTTCTGCGTTGGCTTTCTGCTGGTTGCTCTTCGCCTGTTCCAGGTTTTGCTGGTCAGCCTTTTTACGTTCCTGCTCATTTTTCAACAGGTTTTTCCTTGCCTGGTCATCAGGCTTGCGATTCAAAGCATCCTGGTGACGTTTGGCCCTCATTTCGGTCTGCCGCAACCGCTGTTCCGCCTGACGCACCTTGAGGTCGGCCTGTCTTTTTTGTGCCTCAGCAGCACGGGTTTCCTGTCGGGCTGCCTGTTTTTGCCATTCACGGAACTGTTGACGCTGTTTCTCAGCGTTCGCCTGTTGGGCTTTGCGGGCATTTTCATCTGCGTGGATTGGTTCGTTTTTCCCCTTGTTGGTTTCCTGGCTGGCATTTTGCAGGGCCTGGTTGGCTTTTTGAATGGCGCGGTTGGATTCATTCGCCAACTGCTGGAGATCCTCCAGCGGACGGGAAGGTTGGGCCCGGGATGCTTCCTGCGAAGCCTTCATCAGTTCCTGCTGCGCTTCACTCAGCTTTTCACTTGCCTCGTCAGTTTTTCCTTCGCGGGCCGCCTGGTTGGCCCGTTGAACCAGTTCCCGGGACAGTTTTGCAGCTTCGTTCCCCAGTTCACGAAGTTCCTGAGCCAATTCGTTTTTCTTCTTCTGGAACTCCGTATCCGAAGCCTCGTTTTGCTGCTGGACGGCGTTTTCCTTTTGAGCTGCTTCACGCAACGAGTTTTCGGCTTCATAGAGTGTGTTCCTGGCGATTTGCGAGAGAGCCTTTTGCATTTCCGGATTTCTCTGCAATTCCGCTTCCAGTTCCTTCATCAAATCCAGCGGATTCTGCTGGGCCATTTCGGCCAGTTGATCCGCTTCCCGGAAGTTTTCTTCCAGTTCGTTTTCGATTCCCGTTTGTTGCTCGATTTGACGAAGTTCCTCCCGGGATTCGGAAATGTCTTCTCCGGCATCGAGTTTTTCAAAATGCTCTGCAACCTTGTCGAGTGCCTGGGCGGTCTGCTTCTGTTTTTCAGCCGCCTCAGTCAGCTGGCGTGCCTGCTCCTGTCCTGCCTCGGCCTGTTCCGCCTTGTCGAGGGCCTTGTTCATTTTCTCGGCAGGTTCCTGGATCATCTGGATGCTGTCATCGGCGTCCCTGGCACGCTCCCGCTCCTCATCGTCCAGTAAATCCTGGTTGTTGGCTTCTTCGACCAACGCTTCTGCCAGGTCGTCGAGTTGCTGGTTCACCTGTTCCTGCTTCTGCTGCAGGTCTTCAAGGTCTGGAGATTTGTCGTCCACGGACTCTGGCTCGTTGGCCAGCTCTTTTGTCTGTTTTTCCAGTTCGCGCACCTCTTCGGCAGCTTGTTTTGCCATCTCCGCGATGGTCGGAGCGTATTGCCGGATGACTTCCCGAGCCTTTTCCATCCAGGGCTGGAGCTCCCCGTCCAGTTCGGCGATTCGGGATCTCAGAATGGACAGCTCGTTGGCGGCGGATACAAGCTGATCCTGCTTCCAGCGACGACTGGTTATTTTCTCCTTTGCCCGATTCGTTTCGGGCGACCATCGCAGCTGGTCAATACGGGCCAACAGCTGTTGATCCAGCTGAGCACTTTTCAGCTTTGTCACGGCGATCTCCAGTTCGCCATAGAGAGCGTCCCACTGCCGCGGATGATCGAGGAGTGCCTGCTGGCTCTGGGAATTCCAACGTTCCCGGTTCAACAACAGGTTGATCTTCAATTCAACTCTTTTCAGCGCATGTCCTGCTTCGAGCGTTCGGTAGGCGGGGGCTATTTCAAACAGGTGATCGTCCGCTTCAGGGTCGAACGCCTCTCGTTGATGGGTCGAAAGCAAGAAAAGTGCAGCCCGCGAAGTCAGGCCTGCGTCGGCAGCATACTGGGAATCTGCATCCGGCCGTGCCTGAGTGATCTCCCGACGTGCGCGTAACTGTTCAAGTGCTGGCCGGAGGGCCGTGGACAATTCCCTGCGACGATACTGTTTTTGGGCTTCCAGGTTTTTCTTTTCCGCCGCCTTTGTTCTCAGGTAGCCGTCTTCACGCGTGCTGGCAGCCAATTCATAGAGGGGGTTGAACAGGCTGCCTGACCGGTTCTGAAAGTCTCTTCGTGCACCGACCATTCGTCCCGGTAAACCGCCATCGATGACGTTAAATCTCTGTCGGCTGGCGAGCTGTTTTGCCAGGTTGGCGGCGGCCGATTTCAACTGGGGGAACCGATCTTCGGATTCGGTTGCCTCGCTAATGGTTTCGAGTTCCTGTCCAATCCATTCGATCAACTGGTCCAGGTGGGTGCGGATGTTCTGGGGAAGGCTCTGCCCCTGTTCCTCGGCCAGCCGGGAGAGCTTTTCCAGTTTCCCGGTGACTACCGCCTGTTGACGTTTTAGCCGGTCAAAAGTGTCCGAAGCAGTTTCGACAATTGACTGCTGCTGGCTGGTCATGGCGTGCAGGTCCCCGGCAATTCCGGCCAGGAGGTTGTGTGTCGCCAGGGACTGGAAATGGTACGCCAGGCTCTTGGAGTCATCCGCAATCCGCTCCAGCGTATATTTCAAATCGTTGATTTTTGTGGACCTGGATTTGATCCCATCCTCGATGTCAAGAACGGCTGTTCGAAAGAATGCCTGAGGGACCCAGCCGTGATGCAGCCTCGAGAGAACCCTTCCTGCCAGGTCCATGTCCTGGGCATCTGCTCCAGCAGGCATGGATTTGAGTACCTCCAGCGATTTTTGCAGCAGTTCCCCCGACTGTTCCTGCTGCTTGGAGAGAATGTCCTCGAGGTCCACCCGGTCGGCCCGTTTTTCCGGAACGCCCCGATTGCTGTCGGCCTGCTGGCTGACGATTTCTACAGCCGCGACATGGAGCCGTTCCATTTCGGTGGCAAAGCTCAGCAGATCCTCATAAAACCTGAGCTTTTTCAGCATGGTGGTGTGCCGATCAGGGTTGAAGTCGAAATCGCTGATCACGATTCTCAGGGGAATGGATTCTCCAATGTTTCCCTTGCGATCGAGCGCGACCAGTTTGGTGACCACTTCGTCACCCGGTTTCAGCTGGTGCTGGATGAAATCCCAGGTCCAGCTGGCTTCCATTTTTCTTCCATCACCCGGCTCGGCGGCCCGGGCACCGATTTCCAGTGCCAGCCATTCATCGCCATTGACCGATACATGTTGTTCGAGGCTGACCAGCGGCAGATCGTCTTCTGCCATTGCCTGCAGGCTCAGAATGTCATTGGGTGGAAGAAGCAGGGTTGTCTCCTGCTGGTTGATGAACCCGGCTTTGGGAACCAGGTCGGGCTGGGGCCGGATTTCAAACTTGGGAGCAAAGATGTTCTCGAACCCTGTCTCCTCGGAAACGAGGTGGACCTTGTAAAAGGAAGGTTGTTCGATGGGGACTTCGCCCTCAACGGTGACAGCGCTTCCGGAAGCCTGGCCTGGAATGGGTTGAGTGGATATGGATAGTGGAACGGACAGGACTTCATCCGAGCCCGGCTGACTGATTCTCAGTTCCGCCCGCGAGACCGGTTGGTCGATTTGCAGCGCGAGTTGTGTGAGCGTTCCTTCCAGAACGATCAGGTCACCGTGGTTGTCATTGACGGTTACCGGATCAAGTTCCGTGTAATCGGGGTAGTGATGCGTTTTCCTGAATGCGACTACATGGGGGCGGGACCGCGTATCGATGGTAAATCGCTGTGTGATCGCGTCACCCGCGAAAATCCGGTATTCCACCGGTTCATCCGCGAGGTGAACATTGGCGGCGAATTCAATTTCAGATCGGCCAGTCATGCGTTGGCGTACCACTCCCGTGGTGGGGGTGGAGGTTTCCAGGATGACCTCCCGGAAGGATCCGCCGGTGACCTCAACAACCACGGCAACGGTTTCGTCTTCGGCCATGATCAGGGACGAAGGGGAGGGACTGATGACCTCCACCTGGACCCGGGAGATCCGGGCGATGTTTGCACCGGGCATCAGCGCACGGGCAGCCAGTTGGCGGAGCCTTGAATCGCCGGTGATCAACAGGGCAGCGACCACGGATACGAAAACAAATGCCGTCAGGAGCCACCTTGCAACCAGCCGCAGAGGCAGAAGGCGATTGACTTGCACACTGCCCATTTGCCGGGCCACTTTTCCCTGGAGCAGCCCTCGAAAAACGGGTGAGTCGTGCAGGCTGTCCGGATCATCGGTGGCCAGTTCCACAGCCGAAAGCAGGTTTTCACGAAGCTCGGGTTCGGTATGTTCCATCAGCACCGCCGTTTCCTCATCAGAAGGATTTCGGGCGATGCGACTGACGCTGGCCAGCCAGACCGAGAGGGCAACGAAGCCGTAGGAGGCCAGTGTCAATGTCCAGCGGACAGAATCTCCCAGGAGCCAGTACCAATCGGCAAAGGCTACGATGGCAAAAGAAAACAGGAAGGAAAGCAGACCCACACTGACACCGCGGGCGATCAGCAACTGGATGCGTCGCCGTTTGAAGTGCCCGATTTTCTTTCCAACGATTGGATCAAGATCAACAGTCGTCATCATCTCTCCCTCTGTTTTTCAGCGGCTGCAGCCGATTGGCTGTCTGTTCGGTTTAACCGCGTGAAACGGTTCGTTTTGCTGCGAGGATCCGGGGTTCGCTCATGATATCTTTCTCCAGAGTCCCCGAGAAGTCAGATCTTCGGGAATCGCAGGGAAAGCCATCTTTCGACTCATAGCAGTCCTGCACGTTTCCTGAAAATCCATTCCAGTGTCAGCAGAATCAGGATGGCGGCAAACCACCAGTAACTCTGCCAAAGAAGTGTCTCTGATTCGATTACTCGGCCATCGCTAAGGGGTTTGAGCAGTTCAGGCAGTCTGGCGAGGTTCTCTTCGCGCAGGTACTGTCCGTTGGACTCCACTGACATCTGTCGCAACAGGTTTTCGTTTACCGACGTTTCCGACATTTCGCCCGAGTCGGGCGGAAGTACCGTGAACTCACCGCGGGAGCGAAGTACGGATTCCTTGTATCCGGAAGCCCGGATGGAGACCTCGTAGTTGCCCGAAACGAGTGGATCCACGTCGCTCCGATAGACTCCGGGAACCTCGCTGTCCGGTTTGAGATTGACCGTGGAAACCAGTTTGCCATTTTTCCAGATGAGGGCGTCCACAGTGGCCTCGGAATTGGCCTGGCCGTCGAGACCTTTCAGGCGGACACGGATGGATGGCTGTTCATTTGCTTCATAGGTTGCCGGTCCGGTATCCAGTGAGACAAATTCATCACTCACTGAGTAGGGTTGTGGCATGGCGAACCGGGCCAGTTGATGCCATGCCCGCTGATGCCAGGTGTCTGCTGTCTTGTAACGCCAACGCCAGGACTCATCAAACGCAAGGTATAAAACGGTTCCCGCACCGTATTTGCGGGTGACGATTGCCGGGTAGCGGTCTTCACCCTGGACAACCTCGACCAGGGTTTCAGCATCCGGTGCTACTTCAACGGGTACGATCGTATGGGGAGGTGGGAGTTCGGTCCAGAATTGCTGGTTGTCCAGCTTGTCAATCTCCAGAGCGAGGGCCGATTGGTCGATTCCCTGCTCGGTGAGTTGAAGTGAGTCGGGAAGAGAAGTTAGCGGCGGTTTTCCGGCAGTCACCGGCACCAGTGAGGCGAGGCCGGTCTCTTCGAGTTGACGGAGTTTGCCCCGCTGCCCATCGATAAAGATGATGCCCCCGCCGCGGATTTCGACGAATTCCCTGAGCCATTCCAGTTCCTGCGGGTCAAAAAGGTCCGGGGAAACCTCTCCCCAGACGATGAGGTCAAAATCAAACAGCTGTTTGCGGGTGCCGGGGAACTGGTCCCTTTTTTCGCCGCGGGGAAGGTTTTTCTGATGGGTCGTTCTTCCGGCAATGATCGTGTCAACTTTCCACTGTTCATCCCGCTGGAAAGCGTTGCGGATAAACCGTGATTCCCAACGGGAGCGCCCATCCAGAATCAAAACCCGGTATCCTTCCGTGATGACACTCATCCGCATGGTACGGCTATTGTTGGATGATTCTGATTCCTCGGCGAGTGGGACAATGCTGGCGGTGAGAGGGAGTTGGCTGATATGGGTTTGCACATTCTCCTGCTGTTCAGCTAATTCATCAATCAATTCATTGATTGCAAATTCAAAATCAACTCGCCGGTCGCCGGTGTTTTGGGCCACCAGCTGTTTTTGCCAGAGAACCTGGTCCTGGTGCCTGATTTGAGCCACAAAGGGTTTTCCGGGAGTCATGGAATCCCGCAGGGTCAGGGTCCCCCGGATTTCGTCTTTTTGAAAAACCAGTTTTGGGTACTCCAGCCGGGTGACCGCCAGGTCCACTGCCGGATTCAGGGAACCAATGGAGACATTGAAAAAGGGCTTTGACCTTCCGCCCAGGTTTCGCGCGGTCTGAATCGGTGAGGGGCCTTCGTTGTGCTGTCCATCGGAGATGAGCACGATTGCCGTTTGCCTTTCGGTTTTCGCGGTTTCATCCCTTTCGACCTCCGCATCCAGACCGGCCGAGATCGTGGTGCTGAGGTTGGTGGCCTGGGACAGCGTTCCCGCTTCGGAGAGGGATTGCAGGTCAAGAGGTTGGGCGAGGTCGACTTTGGTGACGGTTTTTCCTGCGGGGTCATCGATCAGGAAAAGGTCGACGTCATGGCGTTCTTGCAACGTTTGCAGAAGTTTCAGTCCCCCTTCCCCGTCCTTGCCTCCGCCAAGGGACAACTGGACACGTCGCCAACGGGCAGCATCGTCAAACAGGTCCAGCGAAGCTGCGATGGTCTGGTTTTGGCTGCCGAGTCTGATTTTCAGTTCGGACTCCAGCTGTTCCTGAAGTTGCCGTTCAATTTTTTCACATTGGACCAGCAATGGACTGACCGCCGTCGCGGTGAGAGCTGGAGGATTTTCGACGAGAGAATCCAGGGGGTCCATCACCTGTCGGGCCAGGAGTTCCGCCCCCTTCTCCCCGGTTGATGCAGCGTGCACTTTTAAAGCATCGATAAATTCGCTAACGGCATCGCCCAGTGACAGCTTTTTCGAGGCACCCGAATTGTCAGGGCCCTCCGTGTCCTGGTTGTCTTCTGGAGGACGCTCTGAGTCCCGGGAATCGGCCAGTTCCTGGTTCAGCTTTTTCCTGGCAAGGATCACCTGCTCCAGGGCTTCGAACTCGGTCGTCATCGGGAGTTCCCCGCTGACCCAGCCGATTTGCCGTGCAATCTTGAGTTTTCTTCCGATCGACATGTGCTTGTCGTTCTGGCTCATGCTTTGAGAGACATCGAGAAATATCTTGACCCTGCCAAGTTCTCCTATGGTCTTGCGGTGGTGCAGCACCGGGCCGGTCAGTATCAGGATGCCAAGAAGAAAAGCAGTCGAGCGAAGCAGGGGCAAAAGGATTCGCAGGCTGCCAGGGAGCTCAAAGCTCTCCCGGCGGTAATACAACCAGGACAGCACGGCAACCACAACGGCCAGCGTCAGTCCCAGCCACAGGGGCACGTCTCCAACAAATCTCAAGCTGGTCATACGCGAGCCCTCGAGAATCGTTGTTGCAGGACCATTTCCAGGAACAGAAAGCCGAGAAAACCGGCCAGGACGAATTTCCAGATTTCACTGCCGTTTCGCCGGAGTTGATCGTTTTGCAGGTACTCGGTCGATGAGGTGACAACGATGGCACCCGTCTTTTCAGCAAGGGAATTCAACTGGTCTTCATCCAGGAGTCGCAGATCAGACTCGGAACGATCCGTTTGCACCGCGTAACGGATGGTTTCCTCCGGGGTCGCCAGGGAATAGACTCCCGGACGATTCGTGAACGGGTAGTCGGCAACCTGCTGGCCGTCCTGCTCGGCTGACTGAATGACCCGTTCGGAGCCGGTCGGTGTTTGGACCGTCACCGTGGCGGATTCCCCGGCGTTTCCCAGCCAGGCAATGACCGGCTCTCCGGTGGTGAGGTTGCGAGGTGGAACCATGCGTGATGCGGTGGTGGTGACCAGTTGTTGCATCAGGGGAAGAAAGACCGGCTTTCTCGGCAGATCCGTCCAGTCGGTATCGCAGGTGGTTGCCATTTGCAGGACGACTCCTTTGCCGTAATTGCATTCCATCAGGAACGGGTCTGCATTGTCCAGTCTGGCAATCACCGAAGCATTTTTTCGCAGCGGATCCTGGCCGCTTTCTGTTGTCTCCTCCAACAGGTACCAGCGGTTGATTGAGGCATCGGAAAGATCGCCATTGGAACGTTCATTGAACAATTCCAGTGAAGGGTGTTCAAAGTGCTGGGCCACGATCCGGTGGGGCTGGGAATCTTTTCCCTTTTGCCGACCAAAGGGTGCCGGCAGGATTCCCGAGCCATTCTCAAAAAGTTCCTCCCGGTACCATTTCAAGTCGATCTGACTGCCGGGGAAAACAAACAGGACGCCACCATTGGCAACAAAGGTCTTCAGCTGCCGGGTCTGATCCACGGAAAGGCGACTCACGTTGGCCAGGACAATCACCCTGGCGGCATCGATGTTTTTCGCGTCCAGGGTTTCGCGATTCACGGTACTGGATTGGGCAAGGTCAGCATACTGAAAACGCCCCAGGGCAAAGGGGGTCAGGGCCACCTGGAGGAAATCCGTTTCGCTCATCAGCGGTGCGGGGTCAGGATCGCCGTCCACGAGGACGACCGGGATTCTGTCCCAGACGGTGACCGATACCGAAAAACGGTTGTCGAACGTCAATGGATCGTCGGTCATGACCTCGGCTTCGATGACCTGGGATCCCGGCTCGGAAAAGGCGTGGGTGAACAGGACCTGCCTTGATCCACCGGCGGGTAGAGTGAGCTGGGAAACCGATTCCTCTTTTCCGTTCACCCGGAAAATCACGCGGGTGTTTTCCCGAGCGGATTTTCCATGGTTGACGATGTTGACCCGGTAAGCGTGCGGCTCCCCGGCACCGATCGCTTTACGCGGAAAGTCGATGCTGTCCACGGAGACATTTCCCTCGACCGGGCTTCCGATCGGCAGCAGCGTCAGGGTGGGTGAAATATCGAGGCCTTCAAGCCCCTGTTTGATTTCGGCGGAACCGTTTTCAAGCAGTTCCATCCATTCAGCACGCTGGAAATCGCTGATGATGACCAGTTCGCGATGCGCGTTGTTCATTTTGTCCAGGATTGCCAGGCTGTTTTGCAATGCTGCACGCAGGTCGCAGGCTCCGTAGCCCCCCTCGAGATTGTTCAGGCGGCTGACGACGGCTTCGGCGTCAAAGACCGGTTGGTCGAAAAGGGGAAGAGGTTGATCGCCGAGAACCAGCACATAAAGATCCGAGCCCCGATGGGTGGAAAGGACCAGTTCCCGGGCAGCCTCGATGGCCTGTTTGATTTTGGAGCCCCCTTTTTCACTGGCTTCCATTGAGTAACTACCATCCAAGACCAACAACAGCGAAACCGGGGTGTTGGCCTCCATCGTCTTGGATCCGGTCAGCAGTGGCCGGGCAATGCAGAAGGCCAGCAACGCCGGAATCAGGCAACGTACGAGCAGGAGGATCAGCTGGTCGAGTCGAAAACGTTTGTGGTTGACCTTGATCACCGATTCCAGCAGGTGCATCGCCCCCCAGTCGATCTTCTTGAAGCGACTCCGGTTGAGGATATGAATGACCAGCGGGACAACAAAGGCCAACGCCCCCAACGCCAGTGCGGAATTCAAAAAGGTCATTGGGTTCGCCTCCTCAGTGCCAGGTAGGAAGCGAGCGTCTCGGCAAAAGGCTGGTCGGTGGTCATCGGGACCAGGCTGATCCGGTGGCGGTTGCAGGCGTTGTTGATCTGTTCGCGGAAGTCACTCAGCTTTTCCAGGTAGGAGCGGCGTATTTGCGCCGGGTCGACAAGATGGCGGTTGGATTCCTGCTCCAGGCAGGCAAATTGGGTCCATTGCCGAAATGGAAAATCCAGTTCGTCCGGATCAAAAATCTGGAACAGGATGATTTCATGATTGGCATGTCGCAGTCGGGCGAAGGATTTCATCAACTGGTCGACATCACCGAACAGGTCCGAGAAAATGACCACCAGGCCCCGGCGATGAATTCGGGCTTCGATCTTCTTGATCACGTCACCCAGTTCGGTTTCCTCTCCCGGTTGAGTGCCCTGCAATTCATTGATGATCGGTTGCAGGTGCTTGGCCTGGGCCCGCGGGGGAACATAACTGCGTATGTCGGTGTCAAAAGTCACCAGGCCAACGCTGTCCTGTTGCTGCAACATCAGGTAGGCCAGCGAGGCGGCAGTGGCTGTGGCGTACTGGTGCTTGGTGACACCGTGCGACCGGGAACCCGAATATCCCATGGAGCCACTGCAATCCACCAACAGCGTGCAGCGGAGATTGGTTTCCTCCTCGTATTCCCGAATGAACAGGCGGTCGGTCTTTCCAAACAGTTTCCAGTCGATCGTTCGAATGTCATCGCCTGGTACATAAGAGCGATGTTCCTTGAATTCGACACTGAATCCCTTGTGGGGAGACCTGTGCAAACCCGAGCAGAAGCCCTCGACGACCTGGCGTGCAAGAACCTGCAAGTTGCGGAACTTGTTCAGGTCCCTCGCCGTGATGACATCCGAGACGTGCGGCATGGTGTTCGAAAGAATGCTCTGGTTGGTAAACCGGTTTACAGGAGTTGACCGGACTGCTCGGGGACTTCCGCCAGCAGTCTGCGGATCAGGTCATCGACAGTGACCCCTTCCGCTTCGGCATTGAACGTGGGCACGATGCGGTGGCGAAGAACGGGGTAAGCGAGTGTCTGGACATCATCGAGAGTCACATGGTGACGCCCCTGGAGTAACGCCCTGGCCTTGGCACCCAGCACCAATTGTTGACAGGCGCGGGGACCGGGCCCCCAGTCAATCAATTCCTTGACCCAGCCGGCAGAGGATTCCTCTTTGGGACGCGCTGATCGAACCAGGTCGAGAACGTAATTCTTGACATGGTCGGGCAAGGGAACCAGGCGGACGGTTTCCTGGCATTCGATGATCTCTTCACCGGTTACGACCGCTTCCAGCTTTTCGGAAATGGTTGAGGTGGTTCGGTCGATAATTTCGGCTTCCTGGTCGCGATTGGGATAGTTCACAATCACGTTGAACAGGAACCGGTCACGCTGGGCCTCGGGAAGCGGGTAAGTGCCCTCCTGCTCGATCGGGTTTTGGGTTGCCAGAACGAAAAACGGTTCTTCCAGGGTGTAGGTTGTTCCACCAACGGTGACTTCGTGTTCCTGCATCGCCTCCAGCAGGGCCGCCTGGGTTTTGGGAGGGGTGCGGTTGATTTCATCTGCCAGCAGCATCTGGGAGAAGATCGGTCCCTTTTCAAAGACCAGGTCCCGGTGCCCGGTTTCACGGTTTTCCTGAATGATGTCCGTCCCGGTAATATCTGCCGGCATCAGGTCGGGGGTGAACTGGATGCGATGGAACGTGAGGTTCATGGTCTCGGCCAGCGAGCGTACCATCAGGGTCTTGGCCAGGCCCGGGACACCCTCCAGCAGGCAGTGTCCCCTTGCCAGGATGGCAATCAGGAGTTGTTCAATGACTTTGTCCTGACCGACCACAATACGCCCGACCTGGGTTCGAATGCGCTGACAGGCTTCAACGAGACGGGCTGCCCGTTGCTGGTCGTCGATCTGGGGGGTGCCGTTAGACATGCGTCTGAATGCCTTCCATATGCGGGGGGAAGCGGGTGCGAATGCGGAGGTGGGGAGAGGGTCGAAGGGCCGCCGCCGTTTCTTCAACTGATTTCATTATAGTCCGTCCAGACCCGAATGCCATCACACGCAAGGTCCATTGAATCGATTCAACCAATGCCGGCAATTGTGGCCGGAGGGAAGTCGAGGGAACGGCGTTTGTTCTGCAGGAAATCATCGACTCAGGTAACTGGCAGGAGATTCAGCCCCTGAAAAACGGACCCTGGTGGCTTGCTGGCAGGTACTGGATAATCGATAGTGATTGCTCGTAACGACCTGCCTTTTTCTCGAGATCCAGATGCACGTTGATTCCAAAGCTGCCTGTTTCACCGCCGCCTTTCCGTTGTGCGCGGGGGTAATCGTTCCGTTGGCATTTTTTTCCCTTGTTTCGATCTCCAATGTCCGGGGGGATGAACTGCCGGTACTGGTGAAATGTGATTTCGACAAGGAAGCCAGCAACTGGCAGCCGACCGATCCCTCGGCTTGGAAGATCGATCGCAAGCTGACGTCGGATCCTGTTTACTCCCAGTTCAAAAAGCGAAGCAACTACAGTCCACCGTTTCGCAGTCCGTACAATATCTCCCTGCTGAAAACTCCCCGGGTGAAATCGTTCCAGGTCGATGTGGATGTGCTCAGTACCCACAAGGATTACAACCACCGGGATGCCTGTCTGTTTTTCGGCTATCAGGGGCCCTCGCGGTTTTACTATGTCCACCTGGGAAAGACGGCGGATCCCCATGCCAACCAGATCTTTATCGTCAACAAGGCACCCCGGATCAAGATCTCAAAGACCACCACCTCCGGGACTCCCTGGGACGACCAGTGGCACCATGTCAGAATCAAACGCAACCTGATCGAGGGGACGATCGAGGTTTTCTTTGACGATATGAAAAAACCGGTAATGACAGCCGAAGACAGGAATTTCGCCTGGGGGCAGGTTGGCCTTGGGTCCTTTGACGATACAACTGCCTGGAATGATTTCGTGCTTCGCGGGGTGGAAGTCGATTCCCGGAAATAGTGACGGAACCTTGAGCCCGTTGGAGGTGACCCGGCGTTTCAACTGCCGAGGACCGATTGGGGAGTCACCTGGACGCTGATCACGTGGGGGGCTTCCCACAGGGCGCCGGTAGGGTGAAGGGAACCGTCTTCAGGATCACGTTTCAGGACGGTCAGGTTGCCCGGTTCCCTTCCGGGAGGGGCCAGACGATTGGGACTCGCTTCGGTTCCGCCGGGAAGACGCGCCTGTGGGTCGTCAGCATTCTGGTTGGCCACCAGCAGGAATTCGTCTCCGTAAAAAGTGAGTGACCAGGGGGTCCGGCCTCCACTGGGAATCCAGCCTTGCCCGGTTGGCCTCAGGGAACCGTCCTTTTCAACCAGGAAACCGGCAACCGAGTCATGTCCCCGGGCGGAACAATAAACGTGACGTCCATCCGGTGAGACTGCGATGCCGGAATTGTAATTGGCCTGTGCGTTGTAAACGTAGGGACGGGGAGGGTTTTGCTCCAGCCACGCAGAGGGGATGTTCACCTGGGGAGAGCCGGCCGGGACCAGGGCCCCGGTGGCATCATCGAAACGGTAACTGGAAACGGTGTGGTCCAGTTCATTCACACAGAACAGGAATTGACCATCGTCGGAAAACCGGATTTGTCTTGGCCCGGCGTACTGGTGCCGATTGGACCCGGGCGCGCTGTGGGATTGCAGCTCAAAATCTGGTCGCCCGGTCTGGAAGGATTCCCCCAGGGGCAGTGAGAAGACGCTCAAACGACTGGTTCCAAGGTCACACACGACCACCCAGCGCCCGGAGGGATGGCAGGCAACTCCATGGGGATGTGGCGCGTCTTCGGGAAATCCCTCCGGGAAACCGAGTTCGATGGCTGCCTCGCTCGGACCGAGACGGCGGACTTTTTCAGGGATTCCATCATGCTGCAGTTTGCAGGACCTGGGATTTGCCAATGTTCCCGTCTCTTTTTCCAGCGAAAGGGCGGAGACAGTACCGGCGAGAAAATTGCAGGAAAAAAGATGTTCCTCGGAAGCATCCAAGGCGATGTCAACTGGCATGACACCGTAAGGGGTGGGGAAAGTTTCCGGGTGAACGGGAAAGCACTTTGCCGGTCCGGTGATTTTTCCCTTCTGATCGGGCGCCAGTGGAAAGCTGGCAATACCGTGAATGCCTGCCGTGGAAAAAAGCCGGGTCCCTGACCGGTTGATGACCTGGGAGATTGGCATCAGGGTTTCCTGGGGAAAAGGCACCTGCTGCACTTCAACTATTTTCTCGCCGGATTGGCTCAATTCCAGCAGGGACAGGGTCGCCAGGCGGCTGTCCGGGAAAGGGGCATTGTAGCAGTGGGCGACGCAGTAGATTGCAGGTTCCATCGATTGCAGCTTCCATCGATTGCGGGATTCAAGGCATTCCATTCATTCAAGACTGGCAGATGAAAAGTCAGCCTCTTTTGATGGGGCTGCAATCACCTGCGGAAGCTGCACTCGTCCTTGCCAGTGGCTCAAAATCTAGTTGACGGCCCGGCGGCGAAGTTTGCAGCGATTCTGAATTTTAAGGTCGATCGGGAAGTAGCGGCAGGTGGCCCAGGCATTTCCGTCCATGGGGACAGTGCCATCGACTTCCACCGAGTCTGCGTTGCGGTTGATTTTGATTTCATAGACTGAGGCACCCACCGTCTTCATGACCTGTTCGGCTTCACGTCGAATATCGGATTCCGTGGCACCGACCACCGTACCTTCCCTTGCACCTGCAAAGGCTGCCATTTCCGAAGTGGCTCGAAGGATATAGATTTGTGTCAGGGAGACCATGGCCATGAAAAACAGCAGGATGATCGGAAAGGTCATCGCAAATTCCACAGCGGCGGCCCCCCTTCGCCCGACGCTGCCCTGGCTACCTGAAAACCGATTTTTTACCCGGGGTTTCACGTTTTGTTCCTAGTCAATCAGTGAAACGGGAGGTGCGGATCCGATGCTGGAAAAAATTTCCATTAAAGTATCTTCGTCAGGGGCGTGGTAGGATTCCCCCCCCTTCGATTTGGGCTATTTTTTCATTTGTGGGAAGTGCTTGTCCGCACCGAACGCAACAGCATGGATTCGAATGCCTTGGGCAGCGACTCGCCTTGCGGCTGCATAGTGGGCGGTCGACCCAGGTTGATTCCTGACAAACTGGGCGCCATCGGAAAGGACGATCATCGTCTTGAAAGCATGTGGGCGGCTCCCCTTTCCAAAAAGCGTCTCAGCGCCCCGGTCGATTCCGTCGTGAATCCAGGTTTGACCGTTCACCATCGGGATCGTCTGGTGCATCGACTTGAGCCTGTCGTGACAACGGTTGTAGTTGTTGGTCAGGCTGATGTCCTCGGTGGCAGCCTTGACCCGAATGGTCCGTCCTTCGAAAGTGAAGTTCCGCTTGCAGGCAAAAGTCACAATCCCCAGCCTCTCCTTCATGGGCGTTTTTTCGAGCGCCGATTTGAGGGGAATCACGGCGTTCACGACCGCGGACCAGCGACTCTGCCTGGGGTGAGGGAAGTATCGGTAATGCCCCTTAAAAGGATGGTCCGGGTGCTTGGGTCTGCTTCTGCCCGAAATTTTGTGGTGACACATGGACTGCGAACGATCGAAAACCAGGCAGATGTCGTGTTCCAGTTTGGCAGTGGTGGCACTGTTGCTGACCGCAAAGGAGTCCATATTCGACATGAAAGGAAAAAGCAGCTTTTGCTTGCTCATTGCGGCCTTTTTTCCCAGGACAACATCCACACGAACCGCGTTTTTTGGGAATCCATCGGGTTTGAAATCCATTTTACCCGTGCGGGGATTCATGCTGGCTGAACCAATGGAAATGTTCGAATTTTTAAGCGAAGCCGTTGCGCCAAAAATGCTGTTTTGCTCGGCGACATGATGGGCCAGTTTTTCGGGCGTATCAAAGTTGTCTGAAATTTCCTCTCCCAGGATGGCCGTCGCAGAGATCGAACAGCAGTCGGCAACCATCTGGGTTTCCGAGTTGGCGAGTTGGATCTGACAAATGCCGATGCAAAATGCCGAGAAAATCAGCATGACCACGGTCATCACCAGGACCATGATGGCCCCCGCACCTTTTCGGTTTTTATTGCCCATCATCAAAATTGAAATTCATGTTTGCAACGAAAATCCACGGCTCGAAAAAATCACCGTGCGGAAATGACGTACTCCTGGGAACGTATGGTGGAAGTTTGAAAGAGGAGGAATAGTCCGGGTTCGTTGCCCTTGACCGGCAACTCAACAACTGCATTGATCCTTGCCCCTTTGGGCATCAGGTCCCGTTTGTCGTAAAGGTCTGCCTGTGCGCTGACCTGGATTGTGTAGTTGGACATTTTTCGGGCATCTGAAAAATTAACGCCGGCTTGTCGGGCCGACTGGAACGTCTCCCCCTCGAGACTGGCTGTCCTTGCTGTTTCGTAGGCGACTGAGTTGGCTTTCTGCTTGAGGTGGAAGTAATTGCAGACATCAATCGTTGCCATGGTCACAGCGAACAGGATCGGGACCGTAATGGCGACTTCAACTACTTCGACACCGCTTCGCTTGTTCAGCTTTTTTCGAAACATGATTGCCGTTCATGGAAAATGAGACGAACCCAATTCAACACAACAAACTTTGAAGTCCTGTGGCTTTCCGTCGAAATAGTTTTCCGTTTTTTGCGGAAAAGGTTGCAGGCTGCAAATCCGGAGCAATTCTTACCGGCGAACCTGGAGCGAGGCAATCGGCTGATGGACCGAACCTGGGCTGTTCCAACCCGGGAATCGTTGGTTACACACAAATCTTGCCAAGTGCCGGCTTCTCGAGACGGGAGTGTTGTTTTTTTTCTACATGATGCTTTGCGTCAACAAGGTCGCCGGTGGACTTTAACACACCGCCTGCGGTGAACAGGATGCTCTGGATGTTTTTTTGAGCGGATTTTCTGGCGACAGACCAGAAGCGGTTTCTCTGAAAAATCTACCGGGCCTCCAGGAAGGGAGGAGGTTTTTGCCGGAGCGATTGCAGGTAACCAACAGGTAACAGATAAAGATGGCAGGGGATCCGGAAACCGGATTGCCCCTGGCTGTAAAAAGCGAAAGTTCTTCCGGGAAGATCGCAGCGTTGGATCGGTCTCCCGGTGACAGGCTACTTTTCCATGACCCAGATGTTTCGATACCGTACATCCTGACCATGCTCCTGCAGTTTCAGTCCTTCGGCGGTGGGGCCTACTTTGACGCCCCCGTTGGCGTGCTTGATGGGCACGTTGTCGTGAATTTTGAGTCCATTCCACCAGACGGTGGCCCTGGCAAGCTCGATTGACTTGTCTCCGTCCCAACGGGCGGCCTTGAATCGAAAGTGAAAGGATTGCCATTGGCCGTTGGGACGCCAGGCATTCTGGTCGGGTACGCGCTCCATGCAAAAAGCACCGATTCCGTGGGGACCGATTTTCCAGTTGTAGGGGTCCTTGATGTCCTTGCCCTTGGGAGATTCGATTTGAAGTTCGTAACGATTCTGCAGGTAGACACCGCTGTTGGCATAACCTTCAACTTTGCCGTCATCTCTTCCCCCCATCATGACGAATTCAACATGCCCCTCGAAATCGGTGTATTTTTTTCGCGTCACCAGGTCATGGGTTCCCCACCGTTTGCCACCGTTGGTCATCAGGACTTTGCCACCACCGGTTGGGCTGTCGACGATCGACCAAGTCACCGCCATATCCGCCTTGGGCCACATCTGCCAGTTGGACTGGACCGATTTCATGGTTCCATCAAAAGGCACATCGGCCCCCTTGGGGGCTTTGGCACCAATGTCCTTTGACTTGTCATACCCGTCCCGGTTTTCAGGTTTGTGTTGGTCGTCATTCGCCGAAAGCTGACCGGAAATCAGCAGCAGCAGGAGAGTGGTCATCAGTTTGCTTGAAATCGCGAGTCGCATACCGGGTTGTCCTCGTTTTGGGTTGTAGGGAAGGGAGTTGGAAAATGAGACAGCGGGGAGTCAGGCATGCAGAAACGGAAACGCAATCTGCCCCCTGCCGGAAGACTTATTATAGCAACCCGCTATCGGTTAAAAGCGGGAGGCCCGTAGCAAGACTAGGCGAGGATTTCCCTGACGATTTCCTTGCTGTCCCCGAATGATTCCTGGTGGACGCCCAGTTGCTGCAGCAATGTGAGAAACAGGTTCGAGAGATTTCGGTCTTCCTGGGGGGCCTCTTTTTGCCACGGTTCGGTTCGGCCATCCCAGGCACCGGCCTGGGGGTGGTCGCCGGCATGATTGAGATAATTTCCATGTTGAATTCCCAGGTTTTTCCCGCCTGCCAGAACCAGTGGGTAGTTCCGGGAGAGATGGAAAGCGCTGGATGCCGATCCGTAAAATACAAGCGTGTTGTCAAGCATCGTTCCGGTACCCTCCGGGTCTTTTTCGCTGGAGAGCCTTTTGAGAAACCTCGAGAATTCCTCATTCAGAAATCGGCAGTATTGGCCGAAGTTCTTCCAGCCACCCGGATGCCTGGTTTCATGCGATAGCTGATGCGCCAGTGGAAAACCGATGGCCCGCGCAAGGTGGTCGCTGATTCCTACCCCGTTTTCCCTGCCAATCTGGTAGGTGGCGACCCGGGTAGAATCGGTCTTGAATGCCAGAAACACCAGGTCAAACATGGTTCGGAGGTAGTTTCTCGGATCGTCAGGAGAGATGTTCAGATTGAACTGGTCCTCATCCACCTTGGGCAGTGGGACAGCCAGCCATTTTCGCGCTTTGTGGACCTGCTGTTCCGCCTGACGGATGGACTCGAGGTACTCATCCAGTCGTCCACGGTCGACCGTTGAGAGGGAGTTTCGCAGTGAACGGGCATCTTCCATCAAACCGTCGAGGGAACTCTCGCTGAGAGCCAGGCGTTTCGCTGCGTCTCCGTCCCGTTTGACAAACAGACGGTCGAAAACAAGCTTGGGACGGTTTTCGGCAGGGATGGCTTTTCCGTTGCTGTCAAAAGAGAGTGTGTGCGCACCACGCGGGGTTCCTGCTCCTCCGTCAGTTGAAAGGACCAGCGACGAAAGCCGGGTTTCGTTCCCGATATGATTGGCATAGACCTGGTCCATCGAAATGGAGTTCCGGTAGGGCCCGTCCTGGCCGGTTGCGGCCGAGGTCAGGAACTGGTCCGCGTTGGAATGACCATGAACGCTCCGGCTGGCGGGGTGGGAAAAGCCGGAAAGGACCGTCATTTCGCCCCGGAAGGGCTCGAGAGGTTCCAGGCACCGGGTAAATTGATAGTCCTTTCCCTTGCCCAATGGAAACCAGAACCAGTCCCGGTAATCTTTCTCTTCCGGTAGGGGCATGGGGACACCATCCGGGAAATAAAAGCAGGCCAGTCTTTTGACCGGTTCGGAGCCTTTTTTTCTCTCTTCATCCGCTGGCACAGCCGTTCCAAGAGAAGGCAGCCAAGGAAGGGTCAGGGCGAATCCGCTGCCCCGCAAGAACCGTCTTCGGTCGAGGTGTTGGTACTGCATTTTCCAGTTTCCTTCTGTATTCGGCGAGTTTCTCAACGAGTGGAAAAAAGGTCGCTTTCCACGATGGTCCGCAGGGTCTCTTCCAGTCGGTCTCCCCGCTTGCGGACGAGGGTGGTTATTTTTTCCAGTTCCCAGTGGTCTTCAAAAGTCAGCGGCCTGCCAATCGCGAAACTGGCAAGGTTTTCCACCAGCCCCCTCACAACCTGGTCCTGCCGTTTTTCCAGCAGGTGCATTTTCAGCCCATCAATCCCCTCGAGTTTTTCATTGCGAACCAGCACGCTGGTTGCGTCGACCGGTTTTCCTTCCAGTTGGGTGCGGTAGCGACCGATGGCATCGAAGTTCTCCAGCGCGATTCCCCATGGGTCGATTTTGACATGACAGCTCATGCAGGCAGCATGATCCCGATGGCTTTCAATCCGTTCTTTCAGAGTCATCTTGGCAATGTTGGGATCGGATAGGTCAATTTCCGGAACCGCCGGTGGCGGGGGTGGCGGAGGATCGTGAAGGATTTTTTCCAACATCCAGACACCCCTTTTCAGGGGATGCGAATCCTTGCCATCCGAGTTCATCGTCAGGATGCCCGCGGCCGCCAAGAGTCCACCCCGGTGCAAGCCGGCTGGCAGGTCCACTTTGCGAAAGTGGTTTCCCCGCACATTTGCCACGCCGTAATGGGTGGCCAGCCGCGCGTTGACCAGCAGGTAGTCCGAATGAACCAGGTCGAGGAGGCTACGGTTGGATTCCAGGATTTCTTCAAAAAGACGGACCGGCTCCTCCAGCAGCGCCGTCTTCAATTCCGGATCAAAAGCGGGGTAGGTTTTGCGAAAGTTGACCAGTTTCAGCCGGTCGAGATTTAACCACTGGTTGACAAAATGCCGACTGAACCTGCCCGCCTTGGGAGAAGCCAGCATGCGGCTGACCTGGGCTGAGAGGGTCGCTTTGTCAAAAATGGAACCATCTTCGGCCACCTGCAAAAGTGCCTCGTCCGGCAGGCTGCACCAAAGGAAAAAAGAAAGCCTGCTGGCCAGGCGATAGCCGCCCAGGTTGGCAGGTGACTTTGAATTCGAGCCGCCCGCTGGGTTTTCGCCCGAACCGACAAAAAGAAAATTCGGTGAGGCGATGACCGTCGCAAGCGTTTCCCGAACCGCTTCTTCAAAATTGCTGCATAGGGGTCGGACCCTTTTGAAAAGGGTGATTTTTCGATTGATTTCATTCGTCGAAACCGGACGCCGCCAGGCTCGCAACATGAATCGATCCAGGATGTCGCGGACGACCTGTAGTTCCTTTTCGGCTGGGGTACTGTCCGGCAGGATGGCCAGGTGGGGTGCGGGAGGCCACTCCCTGTGGAAAGGTGCCACGACCTCGACGTAGTCAACTTTGATGGCCCCTTCCGAGATCGAGTCATTGACGACCTTGATGTACTCCGAAGGACTGGGGGTTGCTCCCAGTTCATACCTGCCCCGGACCGAGTTTCGTGGATAGATGTCGCCGAGGGGAATTTCCCATTGGTAAAACCGGTATTCTTGCGAGTCGATGGGGGTGATCGGACGGCCGACCTTGACAACGGACCGGCCCTCGTTGGAGGCCTGCCAGCCAAACTCCAGTCGCAGGCTGGGGCGATCCCGTTCATTATTGGAAACTCGGGCCGCCCGGACCCTGACTTTCATGGTCCCCTCGTCAGGCAACCGGTCTCCCAGCTCGATGGTCAGTTTCTGGTTGCGACCCTGGGGAAGGATCGCGACACACCCCGTTTTTTCCGGAATCGCTGGTGGCTCGCCGCCCGGGCGATTGCAGTACTTGGCGTTGTAGTAGGCCCAGCTCGCCTGCACGTATCGGCCCGTGGTGAGGGAATGGAACGAAGGTCGATTCGGCGGTGCACGAAACTTTTCCAGGAGTTTGTCACGAGCCATTTTTTGCTGCTGTGGATTGTCCTTGTGCTTTTCCGCGGACTTGCTGAGTTGTTCCTCCTGTTTTTGCCAATCCAATCGGGCGACCTGGTCCATCGTCAGTCCCCAGTAGAGGGGCTGGGGACGCTCCCCGGACACAATGGTCCGCTTGAGCGCCTGGCCGGCGACCCTTCGAATCGACTCCAGTTGGGAAACAGAAAGCTCAAGGGAATGCGAGCTGTTTTTGAAGCCGCCACTTTCCATGACTTCGACCGGAAGATCCCGTGTGAAGTCATGGGAGATTCCCAGCAGGTCCTGCAGCGCGTAATTCAGCTCGTAGCGGGTCATGCGGCGAAAGGACGTTTTGGCAATCCTGTTTTTTCGTGCCTCGGATGCGGTCTTCAGTTCCCGCGACAGCCATTGCACGATTTTCGCCCTGCCCTGTTCGGAAAGTTGATTGTCCTCATCAGGGGGCATTTCCGAATTGTTGATCACCGCCAGGACCTCGAGCCACCAGGCGACGTCCTGCCCGTTGGAAAGGTCCGGGTTCAACCTGTCGATTCGAAGGCCCGCCTCTTCCTTGCTTTTGCCGTGACACTGGAAGCAGGCACCGGCCAGCAGGGGCTGAATCTCCTTGCGAAAAGTATCCTGTCCCGATTTCCCGTCAGGCTGTGTGGTAGCCTGCGTCCTTTTTTCTCGATAAATCGACTTCAGTGATCCCCGTTGCCGTGCGAGTGCGAATGCGTTCCTGGGTTGTCCTTTTTCCCGGGACTGAAAAGCCCCCGTCCCCTTTCCGCTTTCCTGGGAAGAAACGGAAGTCGTTAAAAGGAATCCTGCAATCGGGATCAGCAGGGCGATACTGAGTGGGCCGCAAAAAACGGGCATCGAAGAAAATCTCGCGCGGTGGGATGGATTGCGTTAAGGCGAATCCCGAAAATGGTGTTGCGGGGTCGAGGTGCCTGACTTTTTTATAGTTGGGTCAGGGGGGAATGGAAAGACGGAATCTTCCCCTGACCCGCGCCTGCATGCTGAAAACAGATCGTCGTTTTCCCCTGCATCGTCCCCGCAAACCGTACCGTCAGGAGCTATTCAGCTGCAATCGAGTGACGGCAAAGGGAGCGTTCAATGACAAGCCATCATGGTCTTCCGGGGCGCATTCAGACCGAGAGCCGTCTTTTTACGGACAAATTGGAACCCGGTGAAGATTGGCAACTGGATGGACACCTGGTCCAGGACAGGCCCCGGGCGGAATCTGGCAGGCAAGGAAATGGATGTGCTGATTGGCAGGCAATGAGCCTTTTAGAAGGCGGATAACCGGATTGAATCGGTTTGAACGGTATCGCAGCCTCTATTTCCATCCCGGGGGTTTTTTTTGACAGTGAGGCGGTTAGTTATGGTTATCAAACGGGGACGATTGAGAGAGGAATTCTTTGCAGGACCCATTCACAAATGGTTGGTTTTCCATTATTTTTACAATCTAATGCAAAAGCGGATGTGGCGGAATTGGCAGACGCGCTAGATTCAGGTTCTAGTGCCCGCAAGGGCGTGGAGGTTCGACTCCTCTCATCCGCACTCATCAAAACAAGGGTCAGCGGCATTTCAGCCACTGACCCTTGTTTCATTTCTTGTTGTTGGGTGGGGATTTGATTTGGTTTCCACCCAGCCGGCAAGATGGCGGTTGGTTTTTCTCTCGTAGATTGCTCTGTCAAAAGCGAATCGTGTTTAAGAATCTCTCTTTGCGTTCTGAATCAAAGCGGGCAAGAATAGCATCCGTAATGCTGCAGAAGTACCAGGACTTTTAAAGCGAACCAGTTCGCTGAGGATATCGGAATAAAGCCGACCTGAACTCGAAAGCCGCTTCAAGGCTCTCTGGAAATCCTGATTGAGTCTCAATGGCCCCGCTGATCAGGAAAGGGGCCATGGTGTCACGGGTATTGGCTTGGCGCCTTGACCTCACAATTCGGTAGCGCCTTTCTAAAAGCCTCGACGCCTGCCGGAGTGACCCTGGTATCAAGAACGTTAAGTCGTCTCAAGCTTTTTAGCGACTTCAAATGTTCCAGGTCTGTGTCGGAAACGGGGTTTTTTTCGATTTGCAGCTCCGTCAGTTTCGTGAGTTTTCCAATCTCGGGCGGAAGCGTGGTGAGTTGATTCCCTTCGAGATACAACCACGCCAGGTTCGTGAGCTGTCCGATCTCAGGCGGGAGCTTGGCGATTTGGTTTTCTCCGAGTCTCAGATAAACCAGCTTCGAAAGTTTCCCAATCTCGGATGGGAGCGTGGTGAATTGGACGCCATGGAGGGTCAGCCCCGCCAAATTTGTGAGCTGTCCAATCTCGGGAGGGAGCGTGGTGAGTTGGTTCCCTTCGAGACGCAACCACGTCAGGTTCGTGAGCTGTCCAATCTCAGGCGGGAGCGTGGTGAAAGGGTTTTCTCCGAGCCCGAGGTGCGTCAGCTTCTTGAGTGTCCAAATCTCCGCTGGAAGCCTGGTGAATCGATTCTCATGGAGGGACAATTCGGCCAGGTTCGTGAGCTGTGCAATCTCGGGGGGGAGCGTCGAAAGTTGGTTGTCCCAAAGGCTCAAATGCGTCAGTTTGGTGAGCTGTCCGATCTCGGGGGGGAGCGTCGAGAGCTGGTTGTCCCAGAGCCTCAAATGCGTCAGGTTCGCGAGTTCCCCAATCCCGGGCGGGAGCGTCGAGAGATCGTTCCCATTGAGGCTCAATTGTATGAGCGTTGTGTTTTGCCCAATCTCGGACGGGATCGTGGTGAGTTGGTTTTCCCCGAGGTCCAAGTGCTGCAACTTGGTGAGTTTCGCAATCTCGGGCGGTAACGTGGTGAACTGGTTACGTTTGAGTCCCAGGTACGTCAGGTTCTCGAGCTGTCCAATCTCGGGGGGGAGCGTCGAGAGTTGGTTGTCCCAGAGCCTCAGATGCGTCAGGTTGGTGAGGTGTCCAATCTCCGACGGGAGCGTTCGGAGGCCACTGAGGGCCAGTAATTTATTGCCACGCTCAGTGCACTCGCGCATCTTTTTCAGGGCACGTTTCACTTCGGGATCGCTGGTCTTTGCAGCCGCCTCATCGAGTTTCGCGAGAACGGCTGTTCGGTCATATTCGACAGACTCATCCTCGGCCCTGCTGAACCCGCAAACCAAAATCAAGAGCACAAGACCAGGCAGCAAGTTGTGAGACATGCGAGCCATGATTTGTTTTCTGTACAAGATACGACGCATCCGAAGCCATGCCCGAAGGACAGCCGAAAACGGTTTCAAGCTCGGAGTGCGTGGGTGAGGCATGTCTGGTTTCTTTGCAGCTAATTCGGGCTTTGAATTATCGTTTGGTGAATGAGTCGTCGGCAATGATACTAATCAGCAAATCACGGAACTTGTAATCGTTCGTTCTGGATGCCTCCAGAAGACGATGAATCCTCTCAGAATCAGCGTAATTCATCTTTCTGCCCATCGCATACTCAGAAAGCTTTGCGAGGACGTTCCTGGCTATTTTATCCTGGTCCTCCAGCATCAGTTTCTTTAAGCCTTCTATCCCCACGATCGTCCGCCCGTCTCGGTGGATGGTAGAGGCGTCCACCTTCTTCGTAAGTTCGAACTTTCGCGTTGTATTCTCGGTCTTCTTTGTCTTTCCTTCGGCAGTTACTTCGACCGTTGTCTTGGTTACAACAAATTTCGAATACCTGTCACGCCATCGGCCAAAAACATCAAAGTTTTCCAGGGCCAGACCAAAGGGATCCATCTTGACATGACAAGAGGCGCAGCTCGGGTTGTTACGATGCTCGTTGATACTGTCTTTGATGGTGAATGTTTCCGTAGGCGCCTTCAGGGCTTCTACTTCCTGATTGGCAGGAAGTTCCAATTCCAGCCCATAGAAAGTTTTTGCCACCCAGGCTCCCCGATAGAACGGGTTGGTGAATTCTCCATTGGTGTTCATCATCAAAATACCCGCCTGCGTCAGTAGGCCACCACGTACGGATTTTTCATCAAGCATGACTTTCTGGAATCCCTGTTGCCGCCGCGATCTTCTGTCACGTTCCATTCCTTTTGGCAATCCCTCTTCTTCAGGTATGGTCACCTTATAAATCTGATTCAAGGGTTGATTGATCACCAAAAAATCAGAATCAATGAAATTGAGAAGGCTTAGATTCTCATTCAAAATCACCTTGAAAAACTCAATACTCTCCTGCGCCAAGAAGGGTCTAATACCAGTAAAACCTTTAAATGAATATTTAAGGATCTCAGCTTGTGGATTAATGCCGGCTATTTTATGAAGCTCGAGCCACTGCTCGGTGAAATCAGTAACAAAACGCTGGGATTTGGGGTCTTCCAGCATCCTTAAGGCTTCCGCGGAACGAACACTTGCATCCTTCAACTTCCCTTCGGAAGCCAGTTTCATCAAACGGTCGTCGGGAAGTGAATTCCACAAAAAGTAAGACAGCCTGGAGGCAATCGCATAATCGTCGAGTCTGAGAGAGTCACCTTCGAACTTGTACAAAAACTTGGGTGAGCAGAGCATCAGCGTCAAGGCCGATTGCACGGCATCGAGGACATTCTGATCCGTTTCATACCTCTTTTTGGCGACATCGACAAATCGTGCCAATTCCCCGTCGCTTACCGGTCGGCGGAAGAGTTTAATGGCCAACCTTTTAATGAATTGTTGATATTGCTTGTGGGGGTCTTGCCCCTTCAGGTCTTCATAGTAGGTGTTGTAAAACTCGTTTTTGGGAGGCCAGCTTTCATAATAGGGACCGGTCACGTCAACCGAAATGACGTGCAATAACGCTTTTGGCATTTTGGAAAACGCCTTGTCTATCGGCAGCGAGGGAATCGGCTTGAGTTTACTGAGATCCTTGGGCAATGGATAAAGATAATTGTAACTGTAAAGAACCGCATTCTGTCCTGGCTCCAAATAGATCCGCACTTTGTCGCTTAATAAAAAATCCTGGGTGCTGAGTGCTTTTCTACTGAGCTTGGGGTCTATATTGGTTGTGATTCTCAAGCGTTCATTTTCTTTACCCAGGTCAACCTTGAAATTTAAATCACGCTCCCTGAGAAAAGCGCCGCTAACGGTTGGGTCAATAAATGTAAAATGTCCATTGACCTTCACATCGTAATGGCCTGCCACTGTGTCACCATATTTGAATCCAAGCCCAGCGGATGCATCATTGTAACGATACCCTTCGGTCGTCATGCCGTCATTGGTCCGTTCATAGGGCACCACCCCATCGCTACCTAATCTGCGCCCCAGGCCATTATCGTAGCTATGATTGGTCGTAGAAGCTTCGGGCATGCCTCCCACGACCTTTCCAGCTATTTCAGAGCCAACTCGGAAGTAGCTGTCCAACGCAAAGGGTGACATCACAAGTTTATCGCCTTGATTGTCAAAACCGTCCCTGGTGTTGTCCACAGGCAAGTGGTTCCTGACATCCAACA
>JAYZFP010000063.1:0-31180 GCA_036336715.1 Planctomycetota bacterium | reverse complement strand
CAGGCACCGTTGGAAATCAGATCATCCACCTGTCGGGTGGCATAGTCGATTCCAATTTCAAGCTGCTGTTCGTCCGATTGGGCGTTCTCGAGTTGTTCCTGGAAGTCTGTTGGCAGTTTGGCATCGCAAAGTGATGTGATTCGCTTGATCTGACTCAGGTTGACCACCGGTAAAATTCCCGGAACGATCGGGACCTCGATCCCCAACCCCCGGCACTTGTCTACAAAACGGTAAAAGTCGCCATTTTCGTAGAAAAGTTGAGTGATGATGATATCCGAACCAGACTCCACTTTTCGCTTCAGGTGATCCAGGTCAACATCCAACGAAACGGCTTCGCGGTGCTTTTCGGGATAACCGGCAACAGCGATCCCGAATTCGGGAAACTCTCCCCGGATCAGCGCTACCAGCTCATTGGCGTAACTGAGCCCACCCTCAGCGGCATGGAAAGCGGATTCCCCAAGGGGTGGATCCCCCCGAAGTGCGACAATGTAATCGATCCCCTTCTGCCGAGCCGCGCCGAGATAGGTCCTCAGATCGTCCACCGTGGATCCCACAACAGTCAAGTGGGAAGCCACTGGCAAATTGAATTCCGATTTTACCTTGGAGACCAGTTCCAGAGTTTTTGCCTGTGTCGAACCTCCGGCGCCGTAGGTGCAGGTCACGTAATCGGGTTGAAACTCGGTCAGCTTCTTCAGGTGCCTTAACAGGTTGAGTTCACCTTTTTTCGTCTTGGGCGGAAAAAGCTCGAAGGAAAGCCCCGTTCGATCCGAAGTATAAAAATCTTGAATTTTCATCAAAATCCCGGCTAAGTCCAAACCTTCATTCTAGTCTTTCAGCTTTTCGGCATAACCGGACACGGGCCCAAAATCAGGAATACAACTGTATTTTGCTTCCGCAATCCAGGTCGGCATCAGCGGCCCCGGGTTCCAACAGGCTTCTGATCAGACAATTCGCTGGAGTCATTCGCACGAGTGCGGATGATTATTTTTCCGACTTCAGGCGGGCAGTTGAACCGAATGGGCTCTTCACCTGAAATTCCGCGGCTGACCACCAGCGTCTGCTGGAACTTCTCAAAAACGCCCGACGCATATTTGACACCGTGCCGGCTGGGTGTCACGACCGGCCCGATAACGGGTAGCCGGATCTGCCCGCCATGGGTGTGACCGGCGAGTGTCAAATCAAAGCCCGTTGCCCGTCCCCACCTCCACTGGTCCGGCGAATGTGAAAGCAGGATCCTGAGATCTCCCGACCTGAAATTCTCCGGGGTCCGGGGGATCTCCATCCGTTTGCCAAACCAGGGGAGCTCGTTTCCCGCGATATGAACCCGCTGGTTACCGATTTCAAAACCGCTCCACCGGTTGGCAACACCAATAAACCCCAGGCTGTCCAGGGCGTTTCTCAGCCGGGACTCCTCCTTCACCCTTTGGTCATGGTTTCCGAGGACATAAAAAATGCCCCTGGGAGCACGAAGTCGCCCCAGCACCTGCTCCAGCCAGGACCAACAGTGACGACTGTCGATCACATCTCCGGTAATGACAACGACATCCGATTCCAGGCCATTGGCCACTTCGATGACATTGTCAAAATACTCCCTGGAGATCTTTCCAGTGAAATGAAAGTCGCTCAGGTGAGTCATCGTCAACCCGTCCAGATCAGCAGCAGCCTGGAACAAAAGGATCTCCCGCTCTTCCACGACAGCTTGATAGACCTGGTTACCGGATAACCCGACGAGCCAATTTTCAAACCCCGAAAGGACGGCATGGGAAGCCGTTTCAGAAAAATCATGACACGTGGTCCGATGACTCAACAGGCAGGCCGGCGGACGCAGGCGACTGGCCTGGCGAAAACCCCAGATGACGGTGAAAAGGCAAAAGACACCGAGGCAACACCAGACGTAGCCTCCAAAGACACCCTGCAATTCCGCAAGATGCCCGGGAAACAACTGAAAGGAATTCCGCCTACCCGTTCCGCAGAAATAAAGAACGGGTGGCAGGATCAGAATCCCAAATCCGAAAAAAGGATAGGACCCCCTTCGCACCAGACGATTGTTGAGGTTGGTGCCATGAAACTGGTTGAACAGAAAAACCCAGATCCCCATATGACCTATGGCTGCAAGGAGATAGATGAAAAACCAGATCAGCAGATGCATGGGTGGGGTCATTTGCTTGGGTTGGCGTTGGACCTGTTCAAATTTCAGGCCAACGATTTTTGACGGACCAACCGCTCGACGGTGGAAATCAGTTGATCCACCCGAAAGGGTTTGTAAAGAAAAGCCTCGGGCGGCAATCCCGCCTGACGGGCCTTGACCTGCTGGTGTCCGGGATCGTAGCCAAATCCCATCATCAGGATCAGTGGCGGATCCTCCATCACATCCTTCAGCTTCAGCAGCAGGTCATAGCCTTTGAGATCCGACAACCTGATGTCTGAAATGATGGCATCGTATTTTTCATTGCAATTCTGCAGGATCAGCAACGCCTGCGAACCGCGATACGCCGTTTCCACGACGCAACCCTGTTTTTCAAGGATTCGATGGGCGTCCTTTCTGACCGATTCGTCATCGTCGATGACCAGTACATGACGCCCCCGAAGGATCGATTGTTTTTCCACGCGTCTTACGGCAGCAATCTCCCCGGGTGACATCTTTTCACCGACGTTCTTGATGATCTGCTTGATTTTCAGGGCATGGTTCAGAACGTCGCGCAACTGTTCCTTGACCGCCGTATCGTGACCGATAAAGTTGTCCATGACGCTGACGGTCTGGTTCAGAATTTCATCGATGGGACCACCAACAGCCGCGGTGATGGCTTCGGTATTCTGGAACGCCACATGGGCATTTTCTGCTGCCAGCAAATCAAGGGTATTGAGGGCCATCGCAATATCCCGGGAAAAAATCTCAAGAAACTGCAGGTCCCCTTCGGTAAAGGTGTTTGGCTTGTCGCTCTCCACGTTGAACGAACCGATCACCTCTTCGTGCAGGATCAGGGGAACGGTCAGACTGCTGCGAGCACCATCCAGTCCTTCAATGTAAAGCGGATCCTTGTCGGTATCCTCACAGAGGTAACTCTTGCCGGTAGCTGCAACGAAACCGGTCACTCCATTACCATTGGCTCGCGCGTAGAGTTCAAGCTTGGCTGCCTCACTGTTGATCCCCTCGGACAGCAGGGTTTCCAACCGCCCGGTTTCCGAGTCCTTAAGCCGGATTTCAATGACATTGAAATTCAGCAGATCGCTGGTGTAGTGAATGATGTTGGACTTCAGCAACTCAATTCGTTCCTGAACGCCCATTTCAAAGACCTCTTCGGGCTTCAGGTCTGCCAACTCAAGACCTGCCTTGTGAATAGCCTCAAGTTTCTGGGCCTGGATTCTCTCATCGGTCACATCCCTGACGGTCACAATCAGGAATTCGCAGTTTGTCTGGGACTGCGTGATGGGGGCTGCGTGGATCTGGTAGAACTTTGCGGAGGCTGTCTTGATGAACGTACGACTTGGACAACCACTGGCGGAAACCGATTTGAATGGGCAGAAATCAGGCCCTATGATCTCGACTTTTTCAAACAGATCATTGAACCTCGCCCCCACCGGATCTTCCAGACCGCACCAGCTGGTCAGACACTGGTTCGCCCAATGTACCCGGGTCTCCCTGTCAATCAGCACAACACCATCGGGCATGCCGTCAAGAATTTGTCGGTTGCGAAAAAGATTGGTGATGGATTCGGAGGAATCGGTATCACTGGAAAGCAACACGCCATCGAAGTCGTTCTGGCTCAACAACTCCATGGCCGAGGCAGAATTGTCGCAATCAAAAAATTGTGTGGAGGGCTGGTAAAGAAAATCAGATTCAGACGGTGAGGCACCGCTGGGGCGAATTCGCAGGATTTTCCTGATCCTGGACAAAACCGGAACTCCATTGAGGTGGACACGAAACTGATGGAGTGGAATTGGTTGGCGTACCATCGAAAAATGGCGCCAACCATCGTGTTTTTTCGTTTGGAAGTGGCTGGACCGCTGACTCTCTCCCCTTTTCTGGAAAGGATTAGTGCCAACGGAATGATTTAGATTAATAAAAGTATCCCGGTCATGAATAGGTAGAAAAAATCCACCGATTGGCCACTTTTGCCATAACATGAGACCAATTTTTCGGGTTTGGCAATTGCAACTTCCGACTCCTCTCCACTACAAACAGGTAACGGCGTTGATTCCGCAACAGCGTCGAATCCGCCCGGTAAATCGCCCTCAACATGCCTCGCAAAAAAAATCAGAAAAAAATCAGAACGCAATTCAGGCAAAAATATGACGAAAGGACCCGTCAAAATGACCTGACCCGCGATTTTGCAGATGCCGATCAAGCAGATGACCTCCTCGAACAACGGGAAAGGATCAGTGGAAAGGGCAGGCTGGCACGCAAGCGGACGGTCCGGGGAGAGGAGATCGAGACTGCGGAAGGTACGGATATCCTCCTTGAGGTGGACGAAACGAGGTCCCAATCAGGCTTGGTCATCAGCGTTCATGGACTGAACAGTTTTGTCGAATCCTCCGATGGAAGGCTCTTCCAGTGCGCCACTCGAAAACTGCTGAAGACTCTCAGCACCGACCAGCGGCACATCGTGGTGGCGGGTGACCAGGTGCAATTCATACCAGCCAGTGACCATTCGGATACCGGTTTGATCGTCAGGATCGAACCCCGGTTTGGCACGATTAGCCGAACCAGCCGAAATCGCCAGCATGTGATTGCTGCCAACATCGATCAGATGATCGTGATGGGAAGTGCTGCCATGCCCGATCTCAAACCTCACCTGATCGATCGGTTCCTGGTAACTGCCGAAAAGTCAGGGATTCACCCTATCATCTGCATCAACAAGATCGACCTGGTCGATCCATCAAAACTCCAGCCACTCCTGGGTGTTTATGCCCAGATCGGTTACCAGACCCATGCAGTTTCTGCGGTAGAAGGCTGGAATATTCCCCGGATCCGCAACCTGCTTGAGGACAAACGAACGGTTGTTGTCGGGCAAAGCGGAGTTGGCAAATCCTCGCTCCTGAATGCCATACAACCCGGGTTGGGCCTCAGAGTCGCCGCGGTCAGTGCTGAAAACCAGAAAGGCAAACATACAACCACTTCAGCGAAACTGATCAAGCTGGAAAACGGTGGATACATTGTTGACACGCCCGGAGTTCGGCAGTTTGAACTTTGGGACGTCATCGCCGATGAGGTAGCGGGTTTTTTTCTCGAATTGAGGCCCTTCGCCGCCAAATGCCGTTATCCCAACTGTACCCATACGCATGAACAGGATTGCAGCGTCAAAAATGCGGTTGCAGACGGCGAGCTTGATATGCGGAGATACGAAAGCTTCTGCCAGATTCAGCAGGATTGCGGCACCCCCACATCCAGCAAGTAATCGGCGGCCGAAGTATTTTCCGGTACCCGCTGATATTGGTACCCGCTGATATTGGTTCCCGCTGATATTGGTTCCCGCTGATATTTCCGGTAGCCGCTGACACGCGGGACTCGCGACGAGTCAGATCGGGAACTCTTTTTTGAATCGCGACATTAAGTAGAAGCGTTACGTGGCAAAGTCACGTGGAAACGGAAATCGGCAGCAGGAAAACCAGTCCAAGTGACGCCGGTGCTCACAACAGCCACATACGGAGCATTGCACGACTGGTTGGGTTCACCTGATATCGGAAGCGGACGCAACTGTCCCTGCAAACAATCGCCGCAAGCATGTGTCCGCGGACCCGTGTCGCCGAACAAAGTTTGCCGATGCCTGCCGATGCGACAATCCCTCGCGCGATACAAAAGCATCCGCGCACCAGAGTCCTCACAGAGAAAGATCCTGCATGTATCGGGAGAATCAATCCAACCGAGCCAGGTCAGTTTTCCAAATTTGTAAACGCCTGAATTTTCAGCCGGTCGACTTTGCTTTTCTAAACATCGAATTCAAAAAGACCACCGCACCGACTGCAAAGGCTATGTATCCAATTAATTCCATTTGGGGCAGAAAATGTAAAAAAGGATAGTTTCGAGAAAAAAGGTAATGCAGAGAGGTA
This sequence comes from Planctomycetota bacterium, assembly GCA_036336715.1. GTDB lineage: Bacteria > Planctomycetota > Planctomycetia > Pirellulales > Pirellulaceae > JABAAE01. The sequence continues at coordinate 25,132 of JAYZFP010000063.1, read as the reverse complement.
TGAGAATATTATCAGCGTTATTACCGTCAACTTCAAACAAAAACCTATGAAAAAAGAAAAAAAACGACAGGTTGCCTGATGCTGCTTCCTCCTCAAAGGCCGGACCTGGACCTGGAGTCACTCACTCAAAAAGCCGATTCAGCAGGCGAATCCGGTGCACCAGCAGGCTCATCACGTAACCGATGGCGATAATCGCTGCAATTCCAACGACGCCGTAATGACCATGCACGGTCTCGCCCGAATGCGCAAGAAAAACCACTATGAAGGAAATGAGACAGATGATGGTCGTAAAAGCCACCAGCCTGACTCGATAGAAAAAACCGCTGACAACGATCACAAGGGGATAGGCAATGTACAAAGGCCCGATCTCTTCCCCGGCGATCAGCAGAATCACTGTCAAAAAACTGATGTCGGTTACCGCCCAGGCAAATTTGACCAACTGCTCGCTCCGGGTAAGACGATTCTGCAACTGCTGCAACAGAACGCAGGCGACCGCCCAGGAAGCAATAATCACGGTGTAACGCATGTACTGGCTGATGGTTCCGTCAAAAAAGAGAATTTCGATCCCGTAGTAGGTTGCCCGAGTCAACTCGATCAGGCCCAGTCCAACCAGGTGGCCGACCAGACTGGGCTCACGTCGACTCCACTTTCGAAAACGGGTCACCAGTCCCGTCCGCGAAGCTTCGATCGGATCTCCGAGAAGAAACCTCTCAATTTCATCCACCAGCTCCCGTGCGGTTTGATACCGGTTAGCCGGTTCTTTTTCCAGGCAACGCATGCAGATCACTGCAACATCGTTGGGAACTGAATGGTTCAGACGGTTCGCCATCGTGGGTTCTGAATCCAGGATTCTCAGTAAAGTATCCACAGGGTTATCCGTCTCAAATGGAGGCCGCCCCGTACAGAGGAAATACAGAATCGCGCCCAGTGAATAGATATCCGTGGTGCGGTCCACCTGGTCGTTCCGGGCAGCCGCCTGCTCGGGTGACATGTAATTGATGGTTCCAAGTATTTCACCGGTCCCGGTCAAACCGTCATCTGTTTCGAGGCTCTTGGCCAGGCCGAAATCGGTTATCCTCGGGCGCCCACTGTTATCGACGAGGATATTTGCCGGCTTCAGATCGCGATGCACCAGTCCATTTTCATGGGCGTGATCGATGGCCAGGGCAACTTCCCGGATCAGGGAGCAGGCCTCCTCGACGGTCAGTTTCCGTAAACGATGGTAAGCGTCAAGGTTCTTGCCCTCGATGAACGCCATGGAAAAATAAGGATGCCCCTCATGGGTTCCCACATCGTGCACCGGTACAATTCCGGGATGATCCAGCCGGGCTGCCGCCTTGGCTTCGGCGCGGAACCTTTGCACATCCGAGTCCCTGGCCATGCGGCCGGAACGGATCATCTTCAGTGCCACGCCCCGGTTCAAATTTACATCCCACGCACGAAAGACGATTCCCATGCCTCCACGATCGATCTCCTCGAGGATCCGGTAATTCCCGATCATCCGCTCGCTGGCAGACAACTCAGGCCCCGTGAAATGTGAGGCTGGTGAAGCGGAATCCGGGGACCTGGAAGCTTCATCCGGTTGACCCACCGGCGCGGCGGGCTCCCCTGCTGGACTGTTCATGGCTTCAAACAACTGGTCATGATTCCGGAAGAACGCGTTTAATTCCTTTTCCAGCTCCGGATGCTCAAGGACCATTTTCTCCCGATCGGGGATCTGGCCATTTTCTACGGCTTCGAGGAATTCCGCGATCAGATCATCGAATTCATCCATGCTTTTCTCCCCGGCTGGGTGCCCTGTCGACTGGTGACCGAAGTAAAATCCTGGAGACAAGGCGAAGTACCAGCGGTACCAGGCCAATCAAGCCGATTGCCAGCACAACCTGCCAGGAAATCAGGCTACCAGCCCCGTCACGCAGGAACTCTTCTGCGGAAGGTATCTGCATGCCAAGGTAAACAAAGGCAAAATTCAGAGGCAGCATGCCGATCATGGTTGAAAAAAAATAGGTACGGGTCCGAATTGGGACCAACCCCAACACGAGGTTGACCACGACAAAAGGAAACAGGGCGACCATCCGCAACGAAATCACATAATAGGGACCATCCTGCTCAAACCCGCGGTTGATCGGATGAAACTGTTTTTCAAACCGTCGCTGGACCCAGTCGCGAAACAGATACCTGGCGCTCAAAAAGGCCAGCGTGGCGCCGCAGGTAGCAGCCACATTCAACAGCGGCACTGCCGCCCAGCCGAGAATCCAGGCATAGCTCAGGGAAAGAACGGTGGAAACCGGAAGGGACAAACCGGTGGCAGCCACGTAAATGACAAAAGCAATGCTGAGGAAAAGCAGCGGCTGTTCGGTGTAAGCAGAACGAATCAGACTTTCAGCGGCGGTTATTTTTTCGGGCGTCAGGTACCGGTTATAGAAAAGAAAAAAAACGGTGACCGATACGGCAAATCCGAAAACCAGGAAATACTTTCCCAGCTTCTTGTCCCGGCCTTTTCCATCCTGGTTGTTTCCATGCTGTTTTTTCCCGGGCTGGCGGCGATCCGGGTGCGCAGAACCAGACTTCCCCTTGATTTCAGTCACGCCCACACCCGGGTTTCAGTTTGGCTTGTTTTCTTCCGGACGACTCATGGTCCCTCCACAACCAGCGAAGGGAATCTGGCAGAATCGCGCCCCCATGTTTTCCATTATGCCCTTCTGTGCCAAAGACAAACCGGAAATCATAGCCGGCCCAAGCCAATGATTTGGCCATCTGTTGATTGGCCAATGGCCAGTTTCCATGCTGGTTATCGAGGTCCTTTTCCCCACCCTGAAGAAAAACGCGTATCGGCTTCCGGTCCGTTTTTCGAATCATCGCGGGGTAGACATGGCCACCGCGGATATTGACGAAACTGCCTACATGACTGAGCACCTTGCGAAACTGATCCGGCCTTTCCCAGGCAACGGTAAACGCACAAATCCCTCCGGAGCTGATCCCGCCAATCGCCCTTTTCTGTGGATCCCGACTGAGCTTGTAGTCGCGCGACACCTCGGGGATGATTTCTTCCAGCAGAAAGCGCGAGTATTGATCGGTGAGAGAATCGTATTCAAAACTTCTGTTTTCCGGCGTCGGCCGCCAACCCCTCTTTGGAGGCAATTCCTCTTTTTTGTGTCCCGGGTCGATAAAGACACCTATCGTGATGGGCATCTCACCCTTGTGGATCAGATTGTCAAACACGGTCGTCGTGCGAAATTGACCCTGCGGATCCAGGTAAGCATGCCCGTCCTGAAAAACCATCAGCGCTGCCGGCTCCTGATCGCGGTACTGCGAGGGAACATAAACGGAATAGTGGCGGAGGGTCCCCTCAAAGACCCTGCTTTTCCAGATGTGATGGGTCAACTTCCCCTTCGGCACGTCCGGCTGAGGCTTCGAATCAGGGCCCAATGGGTAGCTCTCCCGTGCCGGAACCGGGGTTAGGAAAAGTCCAATCGCCGATGTCAAGAAAATGGCAAAAAGCGAAAACCTCAAGGTGCGATCGGAAGAACTGTTCATATGCTGAAATTGAAAAAATGAGAGGAATGACACCGCGAAACGGTCGATGGTCATAAGGCGATTATTTCATCAATGGCGGTTCAGTTCCACCGTTGTTACTTTTTTTGATTTCGTCCCGGCGGTTGTATTCCGATCGGCATTTTTTCGGCGGAGAAACCTTTCCGGGACCCGAAACACAACTCCCTTACCGGAAGACAGGACATGTCCAAAATCAAGAGAATCCTGGTCACCGGTGGGGCTGGTTTCCTGGGCTCCCATCTCTGCGAAAAGCTGGTTGCCGAAAACCATGATGTAATCTGTGTGGACAATTTTTTCACCAGTCAAAAAAGCAACGTCTCCCACCTCCTGGAATGCCCCAATTTCGAATTGATCCGTCACGATGTCACCCACCCTCTCTGGCTGGAAGTCGATCAGATCTACAATCTCGCCTGCCCCGCGGCTCCTGGCCATTACCAGTTCAACCCAATCAAGACGATGAAGACATCGGTCAGCGGCGCAATCAACCTGCTGGGAATGGCCAAACGATGCAACGCAAGAATCCTTCAGGCTTCGACCAGTGAAGTCTATGGAGACCCTGAAGTCCATCCCCAGCCCGAATCCTACCGGGGCAATGTCAATCCGATTGGTATCCGTGCCTGCTACGACGAAGGCAAACGGGCAGCAGAGACACTTTTCATGGACTACCACCGAATGAACCGGGTCAGTATCCGCATCGTGCGTATCTTCAACACTTACGGTCCCCGGATGCACCCGTTTGATGGTCGGGTCGTCTCCAACTTTATCCGTCAGGCCCTTGCAGGTGAGGACATTACCCTGTTTGGAGATGGCTCCCAGACCCGTTCCTTCTGTTACCGGGACGACCTGGTCGAGGGAATGGTCCGCCTGATGAACTCACAACAGGACCTCACGTTCCCGGTCAATATCGGGAACCCGGACGAATTCACCATCCGGGAACTGGCTGAATTGACCATTGAATTGACTGGATCCTCCTCGAGGTTAATACAGGAACCGCTCCCAGCGGACGATCCAACCCGGAGAAAACCGGATATCGCGTTGGCCCGCAAGCATCTGGACTGGGAGCCGACCATCAAGCTGCGGGATGGACTGGAAAAAACGATCGCCTGGTTTCGGCGTATCGACCCGGATACCTATCGGCCTCCGACTCCCAACTATTGATCAGACAGAACCTGGCACCGGGGCTCAATCGCGAAAGCTTCGGCCAAATCAGGGCTTACAAAGGAGCGTCCCCGAGCGACCCGCGGATCCCCCGGTAGGACAATCCCGGCAAGACAATCCCAGTCTCCCAACCAGGCTGATCCTGCGACTCGCTTTTTCCAGCTGTCAAGACGATTGGCGGCTCTGGCCGGAGTGCCCTAAAATGGGAGAAATTCCAGTCAAGCCAACGGGTTCATGATGTCCAGACCATTCGTTCACCTGCATTGTCACAGTCACTTCAGTCTGCTCGATGGTGCCAGTTCGATCCCGAGACTGGTCGGTCGGGCCAAGGACCACGGCATGAACGCCCTGGCGCTGACTGATCATGGCAACCTGCATGGAGCGTTGGAATTTTATCGAGCCTGCAAATCCGCTGAAATCAATCCGATTATTGGCTATGAAGCCTACATCGCCCCCGGGGATCGCCGCATCAAGGGAGGTGGCGTTGGCAAGGAATCCTCCTACCACCTGACCCTGCTCTGTCAGAATCAGACAGGCTTCAGGAATCTCGTAAAAATGGCGTCCGCGGCCAGCCTGGAAGGATTCTATTTCAAACCACGAATCGACAAGGAACTCCTCGAGGAATACCACGAGGGAATCGTCTGCCTGAGCGGCTGTGTCTCCAGCGAATTCAGCCAGGCCATTCTACGGGGAGGAAATGGTGCAGAAGAGTCTTTCCAGGAAGCAAAAGAAGTCGCACACTGGTTTCAAAACCTGTTTGGCGAACGGTATTTCATTGAAGTCATGAATAACGGCCTGGACATCCAGCGGATGCAACTTGAGGGAGCCGTTGAGATTGCGAAGGAAGTCGGGATTCCGTTGGTCGCCACAAGCGATTGCCACTACGTGGACCAGTCCGATGCCGAGGCCCAGGACGTCATGCTCTGCATCAACACCGGAAAATTCCGCACGGACACCAACCGCATGAAGATGGAGAATGACCAATTCTATCTTCGCTCCCAGGAGGACATGTACGCCTATTTCCCCGGTCTGGAGGACGCGTGTGCCCGCAGCCAGGAAATCGCCGACACGGTCGACATCGATCTCGAACTCGGCAAAAGACACTTCCCGGTCTACGACCAGCTGGGTGGCAAGACACCGGACGAGCTTTTGCGGGAACTCTGCGAGGAAGGTCTGAAAGACAGGTATGCCGACACTCCGGAGATGTTTTCCGACGGCGAACTGGCGGACGTCGTCAAGCAGCGTCTCGACCGGGAGCTGGGTGTGATCAGCAAGCTCGGTTTTCCCAATTATTTCCTCATCGTCTGGGACTTTGTCAGGCATTCCCGCGAGCTGGATATCCCTGCAACCGCTCGTGGAAGCGGCGTGGGTGCCCTGGTCTGCTACGCGCTGTACCTGAGTCACGTCTGCCCCATCAAATATGACCTGCTGTTCGAACGATTCCTGGATGAAAATCGCCTGGAAGCACCGGATATCGATATCGACTTTTGCAAGGATCGGCGCGGAGACGTGATCCGTTACGTCAAGGAAAAATATGGAGAGGATTCGGTCGCGCAGATTGGGACTTTCGGAACGCTGGCGGCGAGGGCGGCAATCAAGGATGTGGGAAGGGCGCTGGGAATTCCCCTGGCGCGGGTCAACCAGATCACCGGCATGGTCCCTGACGAGCTCGGCATCTCACTCGAAAAGGCAATCGAGAAAAGCGCCGAACTGGGGGCCACCTACCAGAATGACCCGGAGATCCGTGAGCTGCTGGACCTGGCCAGAAAAATCGAAGGACTGGCTCGCAACGTCGGGACTCATGCCGCGGCGGTTGTGATCGGCGACAAACCGCTGACCGAATACGTACCCCTCGGTCGGGTCTCCGGAAAGGACGACATCATCACCCAGTGGTCGATGAACGACGTGGAAGATGCCGGTCTTTTGAAAATGGATTTTCTCGGCTTGAAGAACCTCACCGTTCTTTCCAAGGCGGTCAACATGATCGAGCAGACAACGGGTACCCGCATCGATCCACTCAAATTCCCTCTCGACGACCGGGAGACCTTTGCGCTGCTGCAACGGGGAGAAACCAAGGGCGTCTTCCAGCTGGAAAGTGGTGGTATCCGCGATCTGCTGCAAAAAATGAAACCGGATCATTTCAACGACATTATTGCGACTGCTGCCCTTTACCGCCCCGGTCCCCTGGAAGGGGGCATGGTCCAGACCTATATCGACGTCAAACACCAGCGAATGGAGCCGGATTACGGACATCCGGTGCTCGAGGACATCCTGACCGAAACCAACGGGGTCATGGTTTACCAGGAGCAGGTGATGAGAATCCTCAACCGCCTTGGAAATATCCCCCTCGCCAAGGCTTATACCTGTATCAAGGCGATCTCCAAAAAGAAGGAGAAAATCATCGCCGAGAACTACGAGACCTTCATCACCGGGGCCGTGGAGAACGGACTGGACAAAAAAGAGGCCGAAAATTTCTGGAACATGATCCTGAAATTCGCCGGTTATGGTTTCAACAAAAGCCACTCCACTGCCTACGCCCTGATTGCCTACCAAACCGCGTACCTCAAAGCGCATTACTCCGTGGAGTTCATGGCGGCGCTCCTTTCCGGCGACATCCCCAACCGCAACTTTACCCGCAAGGATTCGCTCGTAGAACACATGGAAGATTGTGTTCGAATGAACATCGAAGTGGTCCCCCCTTGTGTCAACAGTTCTGCTGTTGATTTCTCCGTAGGCGATGGAAAAATCTTTTTTGGCCTCTCGGCGATCAAGGGATGTGGTGGAAATGCTGCCGATGCCCTGGTCAGGGAAAGAGTGGAAAATGGTCCTTTCCGCGACCTGTTCGATCTATGCGAACGGGTTGAAGCTTCGGCCTGCAACCGGGCGTCTCTGGAAACCTTGATCAAGGCGGGTGCCATGGACAAATTCGGATTTCATCGCAGCCAGCTACTGGCCGTTCTGGATCGAGCGATGCAGGCTGGAGCGTCAGCGTTGCAGGACAAACTGAGTGGCCAGCAAAACCTGTTTGGGGGATTTGACGGAGAAGAAAACGGGGAAGATGATCCTGTCGACATGCCGGAAATCGAGGAAATGCCGGAACGCGAAAAATCGCTGGCCGAAAAAGAGGTTCTCGGGTTCTACCTGACCAGCCACCCGCTGGCAGAATTCAAGTCCTCCCTGGAAATGCACTGTTCCCATGGCAGTGGGACACTGAACGAACTGAAGGATCGATCCGAAGTCGTCCTCGGTGGCATGACCTCCTCATTGAAATATTCCAATGTCAAACGGGCGCGGGAACCGGGAGCCAACACCCGCTACGTGATGTTTGACCTAGAAGACCTGGAAGGATCGGTCCGTTGCATCTGCTGGCCGACCGAATTCGAAAAAATCGGGCACCTGATCCAACCGGATGCCGTGCTGATCGTCGAGGGAAATGTTGACAAGCGTGGGGGAGACGAGGCCAACCTGGTGGTCAAGGACGTAATTCCCATCAACCAGATGCAACAGCGGAACACCACGGGACTGACCATTCGGGTCAGTGAAAAAGAGCATGATGAGACAATCTTTTCACGCATCCAGGAAGTCCTCCGAGGCTACCCGGGTTCCAAGGAGATCACTTTCTCGATCGCGCTTCTGGATGGAAGCACGGTGCAGGTCAAATCCAACCGCTCCGGTGTCGATATCCAGCCGGAGTTGCGGGATCGTCTCGACGACCTGCTGGGGAAGGGAAATATCAAGCCAATCTTCGCAAAATCCCGTAAACGTTTCGCCGGCAATCGGTGATCGCCTGTTTGGCCCCCATGCTGTGCAAAAAAGGGGATCTCGCGGTCACAGCACGGGCACAGCACGGTCACAGCACGGCAAACGCGCCGAGACAGCACCGTAAAATCCCCGGCAGGAACACTCGCTGAGTGCACCTGCGACGCCGATGAGGTTCATTCTCGCTGAACCCGTTTTTTCCGGACGGCTTGGGGGCGTTTTCGCTGCTCGGATTCCACCCACCGCTCCAGCGTCCGGGCATCCGGGTCCAGCGGGTCATCGTTTTCCAGAAACAGGTCACGAACTGCATCAGCCGCCTGTTGTGCGAGGGCCTTTCCGGCGTTTGGCCGTCCCGAATTTCGCCCGGTTTGAGCGGGTGGGGACAGAGGTCGGGGAAGACTGGAGATCTCAACCTGCAACCACTGGAACCCGAAGTTGAACAGCAACCTGTTTTCCAGGGGGTTGAATTTGACCCGGCTGGTGATCCCCGTCATCTTGACCGGCCTGCTGAATTCGACCAGGGACCCGTCCGAGATACGAATCAGAATAATCTCGGTAGTTCCCCTGTCCCGATTTACCTTTTTCAGCAGCAGCAAAGGGGCGGATTCCGGTTGCTGGAGAATAAAATCAAACCCGTCGATCCGGGCCGGCGACGGCCAGCACTCGCCCCGTGCGTCGAGACAGAACAGGAGCCCGTCGAGATTGACTTCCTGTTTGGGTTTTTTGATCTGGTCACTGCGTCTGGACTCGATAATTAACTGACTGTTCCGGTTCACCAGGACCAGGTAGCGATCTCCCCGTTTGAATACCTGGAGGGTCGAAAAACGGGATTCCAGCGAAAGCGTTGTTTCCAGCAGTGTTTTTCCGCTTGCAGGGTCCAGGATGGCAAACTTGCCACCGGGCTCCAATACCGCCAGCTCTTCAATATTGATCTTGTGAGCACGTGTCCCGCGGGAAAACTCGCGGGTCCATGATTTGCTTATCTTATCAGGTCCGAGTTCAAAACCATTCAGAGTGACTGTCTCCTTGAGTTCACGAAGCCCCACTACGCGAGGCCCATGCTGCAGCACCCGGTTGAGCATCCCCTCGGGGACCTCGAGGGGAGTCCCGTCCATTCCGTCCAGTACCCGATAGGGTGTAACCGTCCGTTCGTCGGGAGAAAACAGGTAGACCCAATTCAGGTCACCGGCCAGGTCCGATTTTTCCGGCACATCCGTCCTTTGCCACAACAGGGTCCCCTTCCAGGGGTCGAGGCAGCTCAGTGTCTGACGGTTGAGAAGGCAGTAGCCATGAGAAGAAAGCCAGCCGGTTTTTCCAATCCGGTTACCGGAGGGATCCAGTTTCTGCTCCACCGTCAGGTTTAGCGAATTGGACTCCCTGACCAGCCTGGACAGGCGACGCCTGTTGCCCACAACGGGTTCAAAGCTGCTGAAACGCCATAGAACCGGATCGCTGACCGCATTCGGTTTTTCTCCAACCAGAAGATCATTCCGATCGTCCAGCAAAAACGAACGACCCCGGTTTTCGCCATCCAGTCGGCCGAGGTGAATCCCTACGTGGTCGTATCCGAACGAGAGCACCAGCAGGTTTCCGAGGATTTGATAGTGGGTCAACTCGTATCCAATGTCGAGATGCTTGCCCCCCCGCTTTCGGCTGCTGCTCTGAAAGACGGTTCTCCCATGGCGATCCCGAATCACGAAATAGCCATAGTCCGTGGCATAAACGGAAAACCCGCATCTTGCAAGTCGCAGCTCTTTTTCAAGTTGGCTCAGCAATCGCCTTTCGGTGCCATCTTCAAAGAAATCGAAGTCCTCCTCGTTCTCGTAAAGCCCAATACCGACCGGACCATCATGGGGAAGGCGATCACGTGCGGGGCTCGCCAGCATCTGCAGTTCGGAGGTCGCGGCGACATGCTGTTTTTCGAGCTCCTTCCTCTCCCCTTCGGATTCAATCACACCCTTTTTACGGGCCAGGCAATCGATCAGCCGTTCCAGGCAGCGACGTCGCACAGCGGTCTGCTGAACACCGCTCAATAATTCCTGCCGGGCATAGGTTTTTGACAAATCCTGCAACAGGCGGATTTTTTCGGTTGGGTGATCGGGGGCTTCCAGTGCCTCCAGCAGAATGGCCTCCAGGAACAGAAGCGTTTCCGGGTCATTCGATTGCCTCAGGTTCCCGGCGATCTGCGTGAGATTTCTCTTGACGAATTCAAACTCACCAAAAAGCTCCATCAAAACCATTGCCTGCCCGGGAGAGCCCTCGACCAGCGCGGCACGGAATTTATCCTCAAAACGATTGGCCAATTTCTCCTGTTCCAAAGCGTCTGCCGAATTCAGTGCCTGCCGAACACGGGACCTGACAAGTCGTTTGCCATCCACCGAGTGGGATCGTGACACCGGGACCAGGTCACCATCGACCATGGTCTTCAGGGCATACAGCTCGACCAGCTTCAAAACATCCTCGATCGCAGCCTCTCCCTGCTGACGGCGAAACAGGGACTCGATTTTCGCCAGCAGGAATTTCCTTCGATCCCCCGGTTCTTTCAGCAGCTCGTAGGCATCAGCGAGACGCTGCAGTTCCGGCGCATCTTCATCAGCAAAACGTTCGACCAACAGGTCGGCGAGGAAGGAACGGGATGAATTCCCGCCGGCGGAATGGATCGATTCGATCAGCTTTTCGATCGCCTGGTCCAGCCGCCCCTCAAGGTAGAGCAATTGTGCAAGCAGCAGGTGGGCCCTCGAATCCCGCGAGTTTTTTTCCAGGCGTGTTTTGGCAACCTCCCTGCTGCTTGAAAGAAGGTCATAGGCGGTCAAACCGGTCTCGGAGTGTGAAATCATTTGCCCGCGATACAGCAGAAGGTTCCCGACCCCGCCGGCCACGGAAATCGATTGGGCAACCTGTTTTTTTTCCAGGTCGATTCTGAGGATCTGGTTCCCCGTCACCGGTAGAAAGTACTCCCCCCCTGCGAGTAACCCTCGCCCTGTCGTGATTCCGTAGTTGGAAAATTCGATTCGGGATTTACCCGTGCCGGTAACTTGCACCAGGTCCAGGTAATCCGGTCCAACGACCAACGCTCCCTGTTGGTATCTGCCGCCTAGAAAAAGATAATCCTCACGGGGGAGGGTCGTTTTGGCCCGACCCGACTGAATGTTCAGGCAATAAAGCTTCCTCGAGTCCACCGGCGAAAAAAGGAGGTGGTCGTCGACCACAAGAAGACCGTTATCGTGCCAAAAGTTCGTGGTGGATTGCAATTCTGAATCGAGATAGTCCCAGGGGCGAAAACTTTCATACCGAAAACCCCACACCAACGTCCGGTCGACCGGATCGATCGCCACGATACCGCCCACGAGAGTTGGACAGACCAGTAAACCATCGACGAATACCGGGGTTGCCGCCTGGTTGCAGCGAAACAGCTTTTGCTGAAGATCGATTTGATTCCGGGTACTCGCCAATTGCTGGGACCAGAGTAACGAGCCGTTGTTGGCATCCAGTACCATCAGGCGAATCTGGCCCCCTTTTTCGACAACGGTGTAGGCCACCCCATTGCGAACCAGCGGGGGACCGAGGAAAAAGCAGCCATTGAATTCCGGATTCGTGCCGTTCCCGGAATCCGTTCGCCAGGCCAACTGTCCTTCCACGGATTGCCCGCTGTGATCGATAACACGCAGCGCTACGAGGGAATTGGTGATGGAATCATTTTTCCGGGAAGCACGCAGCCCCCCAGCGCCTGATCGCGGCTCCGGCAATTCTGTGGCTTCGACAAAAAAAACCGTCTTGCCATCACTGACGATTCGCCCGGTGCCATGGTCTGACCAGATACGCTGTCGCAGGCGTTTTTCCTCGCGTGCCTCCTTCCCGGTCTCCTTGACCTGGACCGGGTTCGTGTTCCAGGGATGGAGCCAGCTTCTCTTGCCGGTTTTGACATTCACCGCGACGATGCGATCAGGTGTTCGCATGATGACCGAGTTTTTCAGTGCGACCGCTCCCAGGCTGGGCACAACCGAAATCCGGTTCTCGATCGCCTGCCGCCTCGCCTTTTGCAACATCGGCAGTCTGGAAGGAGCGACCACCGCAACGGACCAGGCCGGGAGTGCCAGCGGTCTGTCAATTTTCAAAAATGAGTGTTGGCTTGAATAATTGAAATCAAGCCACTCGATCTCCCGGGGCGATGGCGAATTGCCGAAATGGGATCGAATCAGTCGCGTCAGCCACTCGCTGGCAGTGTCCTCCCCACCGAGGGTCAATTCCTCCGTCTGGCCTCCGAGCTCGACCCGGATCAGGGGATGGGTTTCTTTCAAGGATTGAATCGTGCTGATGGCTCCCGCCAGGTCCTGCAGTTTTGCAAGCGTAATGGAATACCGAATGGACAATTCCGGATCCAGCATGGACCTTGCGGACTCAACCGAATGTAGTTTCCGCAAAGACCGGGCCGCTGCCATCCATTGTCCGGAGGACATCTTTTCCCTGCCCATAAGCAGTGTGGCGACATAACCGGCACGGGTGTGAAAATAATCGCGGGAAACATCGGCCAGCAGACTGGTTTTTCCTTCTCCGATGGCCCGTTCCAGCTCTTTCCTTGCGGCAATCCCGAATTTAAGTTCAAAATATTCCCGGCCAGCCGGGGGCAGATTACCGATCCATTCGAACGCTTCACGGCGTAAACTCCGTGTCGATACTTTCCGTTTGGTAGGAAGAAAAAAATCCTCACCGAGCAGATCTCCGGAGATTCGATGGGCATGTATGATCTGGCTGAGACTTTCGACCGCTTGAGGGTAATCCTCGGCTGCCAATGCCTGTTTGGCCTGTTCAAGAATCCGGTTCTGTATCCCCGGCGGTGCTGCAAAAATCTCGTCAGGATACTCTTGCGAGATTCCGTTCCCAACGGGTAGCAGGCTGGTGAACAGGAGGATTCGCGCCAGCACTCTTCGCATGCGGAGGCCAACAGGCAACAAGAATGGGGTAGCGATCAATTTCTCTATCCTGGCAACCTTGGTAACGGGTATGGCCTCGGCGGCCGGCGGCAGTTTCCATTTGGCGTCCTGTTTCCCATTAGAAAGGAAAACCTTTGACAAACCGAGCCACCCGCCAACTTTCGGGTGGTCGGGACTCCGGTCGCCCGCAGCGCGTCAACATTGGGGGACTACGGTGATTTTACCGGCAAGCAACGGTGCAGAAATCATTTGCCTGCCGTTTTCATCAGGCGGAAGGAGGACCAGGTATTTGCTTCTGAAACCCGCTATTTTCGACGTTTCAGCCGATCACGGGGCAGCGATGAATCTGCACCGAATCCGGGAAAAGCAGCTAAAACCCCGCGTTTTTTTGCTTTTTTTGGCCAAAACAGCTGTTTTTTCGGGGTTTTTGGCCCAATTAGGGCTGATCCACAGTTGAAAATCTGTTTTTATAAACTTTAATTCAACGATTCCGAGGCATCGGAAACCGTTATTTTATTTCGTGGCACCAACCTCTCACGGAGGAAAGCAACCATGGCGAAAGCCGACGTGAAACCTCTCACCAAGACCCAGATCATCAACAACCTCGCAGAAAAGACGGAATTGTCCAAGAAGGACATTATCGCCGTTCTGGAGGCGATGACCGCCCAGATTGAAGAAGCAGTATCCAAAAGTGGTGCGGGTTCCTACACGATTCCCGGACTTTGCAAAATCTATGTCAAAGATGTGGATGCAAAGCCAAAGCGCCAGGTACGAAACCCCGGTACTGGAGAAATGGTCTGGGCAGAACCCAAACCAGCAAGCCGAGCCGTCAAGGTTCGTCCACTGAAGGCTCTGAAAGACATGGCGTAAGCCAACAGAGCATTTAAGGCAGCTTCGCTTGAAACAACACCGCGTCTTTGACGCGGTATTTTTTTTGCGCCATGACCGGGCATCCCCTGGATTTCCGCTGCAAGCGTCTGCTCTTTTGCTCCGCGTTTTTGGACAGATGGGCCAGTGAGAAAGCAGGACCGGCGATCTTTTTTTCCAGGTCCCTGCAAAACGCATCCCGGATTGCCATGGGCAACGCTTTTTGTCAGTTCTCCTGTTCGGCGATTTGCTGGCGATACCATTCATCCCAACGCTCGTACCAGAGAAGCATGTTGTTCAGCTCGGCCAATTGCGCACGATAAGCGGGCGGAATCTCCAGCCGATAGACGAGGTAGGCCGAGTCCCTCCTGATTTCTTCCGAGCAATCCCGGTCCGGATAAACCTGTTTGAGACAGAGTGGTTTGGCAAACGGCGTCTTGCCCACCGGCAAACCAGTCACGTAGTTGCGGTAACGGTATCGATTTTCCAGATCCGCCTTGCGTTCCCTGACATGCCGTCTTTCAATCACAAGGTGGGTAGCACCAAATTGTTCGCCCAACTGCATCAGCCGTTCTTCGGCATCCAGGGTCGCCAATCCAAAGCGGTAGGTGTCGGGGCCAAAAACCGTTTCGAATCGTGATCGCCAGTCCACGAGTCCCATTGCATCCTGCGGGACATCTTTCCACGCAACCACTTCGCTCCGGTTGGCATACCACTTGAAAGTCGACTGTCGCCGGGGGGTGATGAAGCGGGCGTTCCCGGGTGTATGGGTTCGAATCCACACGCAGACATCAATCCAGTCCCGGATCATTTTACGGTTGATTTCATGAGACTCTTCGAAAGAAACCAGCGTCAGCTGATCGGCCTGTGACCGCTTTGAAATCGAGTGATCCAGAAACAGCCAGGTGACATGGGCCGCAACCAGGCAACTCAGGAGGGAAACCAGCAACGCACCCACGGCATGGCGGTTCCGAATCAGCCGAATACTGATCAGTGTCCAGCCAATCCCAAGTGACAGCGGAACCAACACGTCAGAGAGTCGAAACCAGTAATAACGCAACAGGCTGGCGGCAAGGTCGTGCTGCCGGGTCTGTACGGCAAACCACTCGATCCACAGGGCACAACTGGCAATCAGCAGAGTCCCCAGCACGAATGAATTCAGCACCCGGAATGACCGATTCTCCCAACCTACCCAACAGAAACATCCCCAAACCAGTGCCTGGATCAGAAACAGATCCAGGCGGAGAGGGGAGACTTCGACGATGTGTGAAAAAACGAGATGGTGAGGCAGTCGCTCAAAAGTGTAAATCTCATTGGCCTGCCGTACAATTTCCCCATCCGCTCCGAGCGTCAGGGACAATGCGGGCACCAGTCCAAGGAGAGAAACCAGGAACCCGCCGACAAGCGATACAAGCTGCCATTTCAAATCCTGTTTCCAGCCTCGGCAGCACAGCCATGAAAAGAAGGCCGCCACAATTCCCCAACCACCCACCAGCACATGAAAAGCTGCCGAGAAACCGAGCAGGGCCCAGGCGGGAGCCCAGCGTTGCCTCACCACGCAGGAAAGCCCCGCAAAAAGAAACGCGTAGGCAATGCACTTGGCCTCCACTCCCCCGATCAACCACTCCCCGGCGAAATGACAGTAATGCAATCCCAGCAGAAAGATGCCCGCCGCCAACAGGGACCAGAACCTGCTGCGGAAAATCGCGTAACAGAGCAGGCTCCAGCCAACAGCGATCGCCATCCAGCAGATCAACCGGCCGGCAATGGCCGACTGCGTTAATGTCAGGAATTGGGTCAGCGCACCCAGCGTAAAATAGAACAGGTAATGGGCATCAGCCGATTCAAGAAAAATATCTCCCTGGCAAAAACCGGCATCCCAGAACGCCTTGGCCTTGCACAGGTAGTGGGGTTCGTTGGTACCGGGAATGCCGCCTGGTGCAAACAGATAAAACAGCAGCACCAGCAGCAGAGTTTCCACAACACTGGCGAGCCAGACAGGTAGCGTCTGTTTTCGGTCCAGTGGTGTTTTCTGTGGAGTCTCGCTCACGCTTGCCGTCCGTTCAGCTCATTCGGGTACAGGCTATTTTAGCCCACATCCGGGGAAACGGCCGAATTCCCGCCAGAGGAAGGTCGAACCGGCAATCCAAACCGGGAAAGGATCAGCACCGCCAAAATCGAATAACCAGGATTTCCGGCACTCCCTCGGCAGCTTTCGGCATTTTCCTGCATTTTTGGTCATGCTGCCGGGCGTTGAGCGGCAATCGGCCCAAATTGCCTGAAGCTGCGAACTTTGCTTGCGGGCAACTCCATCAACCGAAGTCAGCGGTAGCTTTGCCGTGGACGGGGAGCACTGGATCTCGCCAGAACCATGATCAACAGGATGATCATTACCAGAACCATCAGGCCGACCACACTGATAGCGATCAGGATCCAGGATGGCCCGGAGCCGGCGGTATTCGCAGGAGTTTCACCGGCAGATTCACTTTGCCCACCAGACGGCTCCTCGCTTTTGTTGAGGATCACCGGAGGTTGGTAACCGGTGGAAGGGGCCTGGTTTTCGAAAGGGTTGTCTTTGACTTCCGGAGGTTGGGAATTGGCCGCCTCCACGGGGTTCAACTCTGCAAAGGGATCCAGGCCGGGGTTCTTGACTTTCGATTTGATTTCACCTGGTTTCCCGTCGTAATCCATGGAACTGCTGGGAACACCCCGCGAAATATCAGGGCGATTAAAGCCTGTATCGGCAAAAGGATTGACGCCTCCTCCACGTGCCACGTCACCGTCCGGCTTGGAATCAAGCTCCATTTCTTCGGAATCGGGAGTACGCGTATATGGGGAAGGAGTCCGATTGGGATCACCTCCAAAGGTAACCGGTGCATCTCCTGCAGGAGTGGTCATGGGTGGACGGGAACCGGGAACAGTCCCCCCCGCCTGGGCGTTACCCCTTCTGCCACCATTAACGGCACCCGCTTTTTGCCGTCCAAATCCATTTCCGGAATCCGGAGGGTTGGCCATCGCTTCACCGGAATCCACGCCGCCGCTATTGGCAGGCCTTCCCCCCCTGAAATTTTTTACCGGTGCGCGTCCCCCGCCCACGGCAGACCCGGCGTTGGACTTGCAGAGGCGTTCGAATTCTTCGGCCAGTTTTTCCTTCTTGCCGGCTTGCAGCAATTTGACAATATATTGCTGATCGTTCCGTGAGAGCTGCCCGGGAGCCACCTGCACCGTCTGACGGTTGGTGCCCCTCAGGTAGACGATTCCTTCTCGGTATCGCTGAAAGCGAGCCGTGATTTCGTTCCCCTGCTGATCATGCCACAGCCTCAATTCCGCTTCCTTTTCTTCCTGCGCGAAAAGTGTGTCGGCGCGGAAGGACAGCAGCAAAAAAGAGTTTGCCGTGAGGATTCCCGTAAGTAGTAGGATAGCCCTGCTCATCAATTCACCAGCAAAATTCGTGATTTGAAAAAATCCGTTCCAAACTGCGATTCACCCAGCCGATCCCCAGCCGATCCCCAGCCGATCCCCAGCCGATCCCCGGAGCGAACTCCTGACGAAAGCCGGTGGAGGGGTCTCAGGGGACAGTCTGAACCCAAGCCAATTACCGGCTCTGGCGGTCTTTCGTCCCGTCGACCCTGTGCATCCTGCAGGTCATTATTAGTATAGAGTATTGCGATTGCAGCTTGCATCATCAAATTTTAACCATCTCCAATTTCGTTCCCCGTCCTGGATATTCCGGGCACGATCGGCCGACACTCACTCCCCAGTAAGGGAAAAAGTGATTTTTCCGATCAATCCGGTTCATACTTATGCAAAAACTGCCGAAACAAAGGGTCGTTCTCCTTGGTATGGGACACACCAACGCTCATGTCGCGAGGATGTGGCGAATGGGCCCATTGGAGCGTACGGAGCTGGTTTGTATTTCCGACGCATTGATCGCTTCCTATTCGGGCATGGTGCCCGGGGTTTTGGCTGGTAACTACACGCGAGACCAGATGAATATCGACCTGGTCCGTTTTACCAAATCTGTCGGTGGCTGGCTGATCCGCGACCGGGTGCTGACCATTGACCCGGAAGCCCGGAGCATCGAATTCGAAAATCGACCGCCACTCTCCTTTGATCTACTGTCAATTGGTATCGGCTCTCGACCGGATAAATCGGTCATCACACAGGATTTACCAAAAGTCCTTCCGATCAAGCCCATGCAAACCCTGCTCGATCGGATGGAAATCGGGGTCACGGAATTGCAAAATCAGAAAATCCGGGCTCCCAGGATCGTTGTCGTCGGTGGGGGAACCGGAGGAATCGAAATCGCATTTTGCATTCCGAATTTCCTCCGCTCACGGGGTTTTGAAAATTATGAAATCACTGTGGTGCATTCCGGAGAGAAACTCTCTTCCGGGGTCCTCGATTCGACAGAAAGAAAAATCCGGCAGGCCCTCCAGGCCAAAGGGGTGAAAGTGCTTGACGGTTGCCGGGCGGAAAAGATCCTGCCTGACCGCATGGAATTGACCGGGGGCAGAGAACTGGATTACGACCTGGCGCTGTGGGCCACTTCGGCGGTCGCTCCGGAACTTTTTCAGCAGCTTGACTTTCCAAAGGACGAAAAGGGATTCCTGCTCACACGGCCGACACTGCAGGCACTCAACAGCGATGCCGTCTTTGTGGTGGGCGATTCAGGAACCCTTGAGCAGAACCCGACACCCAAAGCGGGTCTGTATGCGGTTCGCCAGGGCCCGATCCTGTGGGAGAATATCCGTCGCTTTTTCGGCCAGGTCCCCCTGGTCGAATACCGGCCCCAGAAGAACTTCCTCAAGTTGATCAACACGGGCGACGGAAAAGCCATCGGAGAATACAAGGGCTTTTCCTTCTGGAACAAATGGGCATGGAAGCTGAAAAACCGAATCGATACCCGGTTCATGAGCAAGTACCAGGATTACAACCGTCCCATGAGCGGGATGACACCCTCGACCGACGAGCCGGAAATGCGTTGTCTCGGCTGCGGTGGAAAAATCGGCGGGTCCCTTCTTTCGCGGGTGCTGAAACGGCTCGATGTTCCCCAGGGTGAGGATGTTCTTGTCGGACTGGACCAACCCGACGACTGCGCGGTTATGAGGCCATCTACAGAAAATGTCGTCCTCACGACCGATTTTTTTGCGGCACCGGTTGACGACCCCTATCTGGCAGGAAGGATTGGAGCGTTGAATTCCCTCTCGGATGTGTTTGTCATGGGAGCCGATCCGACCGCTGCCCTGGCGATAATCACACTTCCCCATGGCCGGGAAAAGAACCAGGAGGAACTCCTTTTCCAGGTACTTTCCGGAAGCCTGCATGAATTGCGCAAATGTGGTTGCTCCCTGGTAGGAGGACATACCATCGAAGGTCCCCAATTGACCGTTGGTTTCACCATCATGGCGGAGCCACATTCCGCAGGTTCATCTGATGGTTCTATCGAATTCACCAAGGGAAATCTGCAAGCAGGGGATCGTCTCATTCTGACCAAGCCAATTGGATCGGGAGCCATTCTGGCGGCCCACATGAACGCTGAATGCGAGCACGAGACCATGCGGGTTCTTTGTGAATCCATGACGCTCGGCAATCAGCAGGCAGCACAAATCGGCAGGAATCATGGTGTGCAGGCGATGACGGACGTGACCGGCTTTGGACTGGCGGGTCACCTGGTGGAAATGCTGAAAGCGAGCCAGTTGGCGGCGGACCTTTCACTGGGTGAGATACCTCTTTTCCCGGGAGCGGCGGATTTGCTGGCGAGAGGAATCCAGAGCACACTTGCACCTGCCAACCGGGATGCAGAAATCCGGATCGAAGCAAGGGAACCGCAGAGAAACCTCCCGGCATACTCGGCCTTGTTCGACCCCCAAACTTGCGGCGGAGTGCTGCTGGGGGTTCCTGAAAAAGACTGCGCCTCGGTGCTGAGTCTTCTGGTTGAGACGGGACATCCCCATGCACGGGAAATCGGTCAGGTTCGGGAACGCAAGAGCGACGAAACCCTGATCCGAATTTGCTGAGAAATCCTGTCCCTGCGATGTTCGCACCGGCGCCAACTCCTGCCACCGGCAATGCCCGGGCGCTGCGAGCGGTCTTGCGCTGCCCACCGGGGGCAGAGACTCTCGGCCAACGGATGGTTGCCCAACTCATCAGAGTGTATTCTGAAGGAATGACAGAAGAGGGACCAACTCGAATCGATCAGTCGACCTTCCTCCAGGAAGTGACTCTGGAGGCGGAGCAATTGAGAAGCCCACCGGAAACAGGGACGTTCCGCAGAAAAAAGGTCTTGCCAATTCTCCTCTTTTTCGCGACCTGCCTCTCGACGTTTTTCGTTGGCTGTTGCCAATGGTCGCCCGAACGGGCAGTCATGACCTCCCTCATGGAGTTTGAGGGCGATCTGACGCTGATCCGCCGGATGGTATTGGTAAACTGGGAACAGGGTTTGACTTTCATGGCTTGCCTGATGGGCATCCTGCTGGCGCATGAAATGGGCCATTTCATTGGAACGCTGATCTACCGAATTCCAGCGTCCTTTCCAATCTTCCTTCCCTTTCCACTGAGTCCACTGGGGACCTTCGGAGCCGTCATCGCAATGCAAGCCAACCGGGCGGATCGAAAAGGGATCTTTGATGTCGGGATCGCCGGTCCGCTAGCGGGACTTGTGGTCGCCATTCCACTGCTATTCATCGGAATCCAGCAACTTGACCTGACATCCGATCCGGGCACCGGGTTCGGTTTCGAGAGCCCGCTGCTGGTTCGCTGGCTGATGCAATGGTACGAAATTCCGGGTGCAAGCGGACAGGAATACGTCGTCTGGTGCAACCAGCTCAACCCCTGTTTTGCCGCAGCCTGGTTCGGCCTGATCATGACCGCCATCAACATGTTCCCCATTGGACAACTCGACGGCGGACATACGGTCTACACGCTGTTTGGGAAATCTTCGTTTTGGATTGCACGCGGCACGCTCGTCCTGGGAATCGCATTTATCGTTTATCTGGGGACGCCCACCCTGGCAGTGATGCTGGTCCTGTTATTGCTTGTCGGCCCTGATCATCCCCCGACAACCGACGACACGGTTGAACTGGGCTGGTTTCGCAAAGTGATCGGTATCGGTTCCCTGTCGATCCCGTTCCTCTGTTTTCCTCCCCTGATATTTCGCCTCGCCTGAAGCTGCCCGAACTTCCTGTATCGGACAATTCCCGGGCACCCTTATTCACAACCCCAAACCATTCGCGGCAGATTTGAATTGAAACACACGATCCAGATTGGAAAAGCGGGAGCCTTTGCGAAACCGATGGCCGAGGCCATTGAGACCTGCGTCCACTGCGGTTTCTGCCTTCCAGCCTGCCCTACCTACCAGGAACTGGGGCAGGAAACGGATTCCCCCCGCGGCCGCATCCTGCTGATGAAACAGGTACTGGAAGAGGAACTGGAACCCGAGAATATCTCCAGCCATATCGACCAGTGTCTCGGATGCCTGGCCTGCGAAACGGCCTGCCCATCCGGTGTCAAGTACCGCGACCTGATCAGCCCTTACCGGTCAAGCCACGCTGCCGCGCGATCCGGTTCCTTTTGGGAACGAATACGGGATCGCATCGTTTCAGCCACGCTGCCCTACCCCGGACGTGTCCGCTTGGCCCTGTTGCTGGGCCGGCTGACCCGCTTTCTCTCATTCCTGGCACCGGGACCGCTGCGACCGATGACCGGGCTGGTACCTGATTCTATTCCGCCAAGGGTAAAACTGGCTCAACAATATCCGGTGGATCAACCGACCGCCCGAGTTGCCTTATTGGCCGGTTGTGCCCAACAGGTGCTGGCTCCGGAGATCAACCTTCAGACCATCAGGCTGCTGAACCATTGTGGCGCGACCGTTGTTATCGGCAAAAACCAATCCTGCTGCGGAGCACTTTCGTGGCACAACGGGCATGTCGACCAGGCACGCAAACTGGCAGCGAAAAATTTTGACCTGTTCCAGGATCCACAACTGGACTGGATTGTCACCAATGCTGCCGGTTGCGGGTCAGGCATGCAGGAATACGACGTAATTTTTTCGGGAACCGACCAAAGCGCCGAAGCAGCGGAAATTGCCCAAAAGACCCTCGACATCTCGATGTTGCTGGTTCGACTTGGATTGGCTGACCGTCTGAATCAGCAGACCGGCGACCAGCCGAAAATCAGGGTAGCCTACCAGGACGCCTGCCACCTTTGGAACGGACAGAATGTGCGGCAGGCCCCCAGGTCCCTGTTGCAGGCGCTCAGGGAGGTCGAACTTTGCGAGTTGCCCGGTGGAGAAACCTGTTGTGGTTCTGCCGGAATCTACAACATTGAACAACCCGAAATCGCCGGTCAGCTGGGACAAAAAAAAGCGGAAGCGGTCATCGCCACCGGCGCGGAAGTCCTGGTCACCGGCAATATCGGCTGCCTCGTGCAACTGCAGAACCACCTGAAAACGCTGGGAAGCAAAATCCGTGTCATGCACCTGGTAGAATTCCTGGCCAGTCGAGTTCGTTAGTCTACGATCGTTATGGCAAAGGCTGCTGAACGTCCCCCTTCGAGGACGAGTGACCTCTTGAGGCAGGGACCCGACAAACGGCTGAATTCCGGGAAGCCAGTTAAATCATCGTCAAGAAGTTCATGCGACCGGCACCAATCGCGCGGTCGTCCAGGGTCGGACCCGATTCGGAAGCACCCCGAAGTCGCCGAGACTTACGAGCCCCGTTGGCGGGCACTGCGCGAAAAACGGGCCGGTTCCCGAAATGACGGGTGGTCAGGATAAGTGGGAACCGGCTCGGATGAGATTTAAAACAGATAAGATTTAAAATAATCGGGGGCGACTGCTGAAGGAGGCAAGTGCTGCGAGAGATGAGATAAGCGGTCACCACCCGATGACTCCCTATGCAAGCAAAAAGGGGGCCAAAAGATTGCTGACGGCATTTCCCGGATGAGAGACAATATTTGGGGCACCGGCCCCGGCGGATTAGTTTCAGAATGAGACAAATTTCCCGGCTTGAGACAAAAAGCAACTGCCTGTCCGGGCAACCGCTTTCTACTGAAGCTGGATTTGCCTGGAAATTTTTTGAAACCGTCTTTTGACTTTCTCACTGACCAATTGGAATTCCTGGGTGGAATGATGATTCCGGCTGATTTGCATGCTTTCAAGCAATTCCTGCTGACGGTGGATGTCCCTGACCATCAGGTCCAGTTCAACGAACACGGTGGAAATGACTTCGCTCTTTTCTCTCAGCTGGTGAACAGACTGCTGCAAACGGTCAATTTCCGTGGGACGTCGGCTTTCCGGGTACAAACCAGAACCATGCTCCGGCTGAATTTCCTCACCCTTTGAGCCCGTTCCGGAATCCCTCAGGGCCGTCGGGGAGGTTGCTTCCGCCGAACCCTCGCCGCTGGAGACCCTGTCCGACTTCCACCGGACGGGAATTGGCAGATCCTTCAGTACCTGCCTCAGTCCTGCTTGGAATTCCTGCTCGGGTGTGATTTCCTGGAAATCAATCGCTGTCTCTTCCGCCCGGGGCGCCCCCAAAACCGGTTGTTCGGCCGGGAGGGTTGCCAAATTCTCCCGCCCCTCTGCTTCCTCCTGCTCACCTTTTTCGGCCAGGACCAGCCTCAGGAGCCTGGATTCCGTATTTTCCCGGGAAAGCTCACCCCTTCTGGCGTCCAACTCCGCTTTTTGACGGCCAAATTCCTCAAGCCTCTCTTCCAGCTCGCCCTCTTTTTCGGCCAGCAAGAATTCCTTCTGGATCAGGGCAGCGTGCAAATCCTTGATTTGCCGGTAAACAGCGTCCGGTATTTGATTGGAAGGGGTTTCTTCCGATGCAAAACAGGATTCATCCAGCCGCTCGAAATGGGCCCAGGAGGGAGTTTCAGACTGTTCGAAATCCGGCTTCATTGGGATCAGTGTTCAAAAGAGGCGTCTCCAGTTAATTATCGGACATGGGACGAAAAGACCGTATTGCCCCTGATTTAATCGTTAAATTTTTACATCTCAAATCGCGGAGGTCCTTGGAAAACGGGACCGCCGGTCTTTTGCGCCCGTTGACAGAGGATTTGATTCGCGGCATGCTGAAATCTCGGGCCAGGGGCCAGTCAAGAAGGCCAGGCATTCAAGCATCTTCCCCGTGACCACCCATCCATGAGAATTGAACCGCTGGGCGACAAGCTCATCGTCAGTCGAATCAACGCCGAAGAAACCACAGCTGGTGGAATTGTCCTGCCAGACTCCGCGCAGGACCAACCCAACGAAGGTCGCGTGCTTTCGGTTGGACCGGGTGGGCTTCAGCAGGACGGAACGCGGGCAGCGTTACAGGTATCCGATGGCGACCGGGTCATTTTTTCCGGCTATGCCGGCACGGAAGTTGTTTTCGACGATCAGGAATACCTGATACTCAGTGAATCAGACATTCTGGCGGTTATCGAGTAGTTCAAGGGAGCCAGGTCATTTTTGGTCGGCCCGCTTGATGCTAAAAGCTTGATGCTAAAAGCTCGCCAGAAACCGCCAGGCAAAAGAGACCAGCACGCGTGTTCTTACAACGCCTGCTCAAAAGAAAAATTGCCTGGAACTGCCAAAGGTTTGCGGGAGTACCCGCTGCGAACCGTCAGTTTCCCTAAAACCACTTTGCTTTCTGAAAACCACTTTGCGGAGCCCTGAAAAACCGGCAAGCCGCTTTGCCAAAGTGACGTCGTGTTTTGCATCGTTTTTTCCGCGCTGTTTTTTGCGAGTTGTTTTTTGCGGAGGCTTGGCTGGCCTCTTCCATTCCATTTGAGTTCTTTACCATGCTGCCGTAACGTTGGATGTTGGTGATTTGACAGCATCTGTCGAAAAAACCAACACTGAATGATCCTGCCTG
>JAYZFP010000062.1:0-27345 GCA_036336715.1 Planctomycetota bacterium | reverse complement strand
GCAACCGCCCCCTCGAGCGCACCGTTTTCATTCAAAGTTGAAAGATCAAAACCATCCCAGTTCCCGGTCGGGTCCGGCACCGGTGCCATCGGATCGACCGTTAGCGCCATCACCGACGTTGGCTGAAAATTGCTGGCCGACAGATTGGTATCGGAATCAAATGAGTCCTGTTTTTCGGGAGCTGCCAGCGTAAATGACATGTCATCAGCAGGCCCGGAAGCTGCCCCCGTGACCGGTTGTTGCAACGATTTAAGGGGGACGGACCCATTTTTTTTGCTCGACCCGCTTTGCCTTGGTGGAAGCGATACAGCCTCCCGGGTAGCCTCTTTCTTATCGCCCTTGGCAGATTTGGCTTTTTTGCCCAGTGGCTGATTTGGGGAAGGGGACGCCGATTGGGGGAGTTGGGAGGAGGAGGGTTTTGCTTTCGGGGAATTCCCCGCCTTGCCTGGAGCAGGGCGACCTTTTTGCCTCGGCGAACCGGAACCTGTTTTTGTCTTGCCTGCCTTGGCTTCCGCAGCCGATTTTGCACTGGGAGATGCCTTACTGGCTGCCGGAGGTGCATAACTCGAAACAGTTCCCCCAGTCGGGCTCACCTGACCGGGCTGTCCTGCAGAAGACTTCGACTGGTGACTGGAAATGAGTTTTTTTTTCGCTTTTCCCAATTCATCAATCAACGCCGCCCACTCCCGGGCCAGATCGCCAGGCTTTTGCGCACGGACTTTGGCAATCACCCGGTCCGCAGCGATGGAAATCTCCTGGGCTGAAACTGACCGGGCATCCAGGCCAAAAAGCCGATAATAGTTCACTTCACCGGGCTCCACCTGGATCCCGAGAAAGACTTCATATGGATTGTTGGGGGTGGACATTGCTGTATGCAATCAAAAGGCGGGTGACTTCGATTCCTTATATCATATTAATTGAAATCAAATGGCCCAAAGTACTCAACCTCAAGCTGTTGCAGCTGACCAAGAAGTCGAAATAGCCTGCTTGTTGGGGCGATTGGAGCAATTTCTCCGAAATTGGCTCAAATTGATCGGCATGGCCCTCAAGGGACCGAAATCGGTGAAAACACTCAATCCGTGATGGAGTGGCCGCGATTCTTCGGTTCCGATTCAATCGACTCCAGACAGAGGCTTTTTCCCGTGCTGCCCGGGGCACAAAACGTGGTGCAGGGGGCCAGGCAGAACCGCCCACCTGTTTTTTGGCATTTTTCTGGAAACAAATCGGTGCTGCCCGCGTCATCATCTTGTGGTTTATGATGCAAACGTCAAAATTGCTTTTCACAAAACGAAAAATCTCTGTTCTAATCTGTTCCAAACAGCTGCCTTCCTTTGCAGGTTGCGGGAATCCCCCGGCGGGCAAAGATCGAGCAAGGTCCCTCCCGACTTTCGGCTGCAGATTTGGCGGACCACTCATGGCGGACCACTCATCGCGAACCACTCATCGCGAACCACTCATCACTGTGCAATTCGAACCTGTGCAATTCAAATCAATAGAAAATCCATCTGGCGGAAAAAAATGATCAGACAATTCTCAGCAGTCTTTCTCGTAATGGCGGCCTTCTGCACCCACCAGGCCTCCGGACAGGGAATCGAGGCCAACCAGACACGCCAAAAAGCGCAAACACTGATGCGTAATGGCAATTTCAAGGAGGCCTTCGCAGCTTTTGAGAAACTCTGCACAGGACCGGACACCGACCCCCTGCAGATTTCCGGGGACCTGACCAATGCGATTAACTGCATGAATCGCTTGGGAAACCAGAAACAGTTTGACCAGTTGATCGAATCTTCAATCAAGGCACATGGAAAAAACTGGCGGTTGCTGCAAACCGCTGCCAAGCAGTATATGAGCGTGGCACATTACGGCTACATGATCTCGGGAAAATTCGAACGTGGTCAGCACCGGGGTGGCGGAAAATTGAGCAACTCCCAGGAACGCGATCGGGTGCGAGCGTTGCAACTGATGTCAGAGGCAATGCCGAAAGTCCTCGATGAGGACAAAAAGACGATTGCCGCATTTTACGAGGACCTCGCCAATCAGCTTTTCTACTACCGGGGCTATTACGAATCCTGGAGACTTCAGTACAAAACGGACCTGGCTGTGCTGCCGGACTACGAAGAAGGTTTCCCCTACAACCGAGGCGGCAAAGGAGCCCCCGTCGACGAAAAAGGTCAACCGGTCTACTACCAGCCCGCATCGGACTGGGAGAACGCACTCAACGACGGGGAACGCTGGAGATTCTGTCTCGAGCAGATTGAAACCAACGATCCCTCCAAACGAAACCAGATGCGGCAAATGCGGGCCCGTTTTGCCCGCAATCAGTTTGGGGTGACCACCATGCAGAACGGTGGATTCTGGCCTGCCATGGTTCGTCACAGCGAAGAAAATGCCAACAAAAAGGATGAATCCGGTGTTTATGCCATCCACACCCTTAACGGAAAGGAATCCATTGCCAGGTTGGCATCCGGCATCCGGCGATTTGAACTTCCGGCAGACTACAATTTCATCAAGATCTACGAAGACATCGTCGAGTCTCCGGCAACCGGCTATGCAGAGGATGCCCTGACCCAGTTGGCCCAGATTCACGAGGACCGTCGGCAGTACCCTCGCGCAGCCCGGTACTGGGAACAGAACATCGAAAACTATGGTCCCGGCCGAAACGCCTGGAAGCAGCAGCGGCTGGATCAGATCACCAAAAACTGGGGCCGGTTCGAGGGGAGTGCCACCCAGCCCGCGGGACAGGCGGCCGTGCTGGATTACCGGTTTCGAAACGGAAACAGCATCTCATTCACGGCCGAGGAAATTGACATGCGGACCCTGGTTCAGGATGCCATCGACCATATCAATTCCAAGCCCAAACGTGTCGATGGCAACCAGATCAACATTTCCAATATCGGTTACCGCCTGATCAATGGGAACGGAGACAAATATGTCGGACGCGTGGCTGCCCGCTGGGACAGACAGGTCAAGCCGCGCCCCAACCATTACGACGACCGGGTCAGCATCGAAACCCCGCTAAAAAAGGCAGGGGTTTACCTGGTCACCGCCAGGATGAAAGACGGAAACACCAGCAAACAGATTGTCTGGGTTGCCGATACGGTAGTGGTCCACAAACCCCTGTCGGACAAAAGCCTCTACTACGTTGCTGACAGTGTGACGGGTCAACCGATCCCGGGAGCCAAAGTCGAATTTTTTGGCTATCGGCAGGTCAGCAAACGGACAACGGTCAATGGTCGCCGAACCTATACCTACGAAATCCAAACCCGTCAGTTCACACATCCAACCGATGACAAGGGGCAGCTGATCGTTTCCAAGTCTGAGCTCGATCAAAATTTCCAATGGTTGGTACAGGCCAAAACCGAAGCAGGCCGCCTGGCCTTCAGTGGCTGGCAGCGGATCTGGCACAACAGGATGTACGACCAGCAATACAATCAGATCAAGACTTTTGTGGTGACCGACCGCCCGGTCTACCGCCCCAGCCAAAAGGTCCAGTTCAAAATCTGGACGCGGCATGCCCAATACGACAAAGAAGCCGGGTCCCAATTTGCGGGCAGGCAGATCCAATACACCATCCGCAATCCAAAAGGGGAAACCGTTACTTCCCAATCCTTGCGGGCCAACGAATTCGGGGGCATCGATGCCGAATTCGCCGTCCCATCCGACGCAATGCTGGGACAATACACGATCCAATGCCAGCAGGGAGCTGTCGGGGGGAATACCTTCCGGGTTGAAGAGTATAAAAAACCGGAGTTCGAAGTCTCCGTCGAGGCCCCGACCAAGCCGGTCAAACTGGGGGAAACCATCCAGGCCAAGATCAAGGCCAAGTACTACTTTGGCGCACCTGTCACCAATGCCACCGTCAAGTACACGATCACCCGTCAACCGCACCATGACAAGTGGTTCCCCACCGCCGACTGGGACTGGTGTTACGGCCCCGGCTACTGGTGGTTTGGGTACGACGCCCCCTGGTTCCCGGGTTTCCGGGGCTGGTGCGGCTGCTTTCGCCCATCGCCCTGGTGGCATAATCACTACCCGGCCCCGCCGGAAATCGTTGCCGAACGGGAAGTCCAAATCAACCAGGATGGCGAGGTTTCCTTTGAAATCGATACGACATTGGCGAAGGAACTGCATGGTGACCAGAATCACAGCTACAACGTTTCGGCAGAGGTCAGGGATTCGTCCCGAAGGACCATCGTTGGCAGCGGCAAGATCCTGGTCGCCCAGAAACCTTTCAAGGTCTTCAGCTGGTTGAACCGGGGCTACTACAAGACCGGCGATGCCGTACAGGTCAACTTCAAGGCCCAGACGCTCGACCAGCAACCGGTCGAGGGCAAGGGCAGGTTGAAACTCCTCAAAATCTCCTACGACAAGGAGCGGAATCCGGTGGAGACCGAGGTCGCCTCCTGGGATTTGGACACCAATGCCGCTGGCGAGGCCCGACAACAGGCCCGCCCCACCCAACCTGGTCAATACCGTTTCTCCTACCAACTGACCGGACCGCGGAACAACACCATCGAAGGTGGCTACCTGTTCACAGTGATTGGTGATCGTTTCGCAAGTTCCAAGTACCGCTTCAACGAATTGGAACTGATTCCGGAAAAACGGGAATACCAGTCCGGGGAACAAATCAAATTGCAACTCAATACCAATCGAAAGGATGGCACGGTCCTGTTGTTCCTGCGGCCTGCAGGCGGCGTCTACCAGCCACCCAAACTGATGCGTGTGGACGGAAAAAGCACGGTGGTTGATATTGAGGTCAGTAAAAAGGACATGCCGAATTTTTACGTGGAAGCACTGACGGTCGCCAACGGAAAGGTCTTCAACGAGACCAAGGAGATTGTCGTTCCCCCGGAAAAACGCATCCTGAATGTTTCCGTACAACCATCGAGCGAAAACTACCGCCCCGGACAAAAGGCAGAGGTCGAGGTCCACATCACGGATCACACGGGTGAAAATTTCGTCGGTGACCTCGCCCTGTCCATCTACGACAAGTCGGTGGAATACATATCGGGTGGTAGCAATACCCCTGACATCAAGGATTTCTTCTGGAAGTGGCGTCGCAGCCATAACCCGAGCCAGAGCAATTCTCTGCAAAAATACTTTTCCAACCTGGTTCTCCGGGGGCAAAAGGGAATGAACAACCTGGGCATCTTTGGGGCAGGCGTGGTAGAAGACATGGAGCAGTCCACTCCCGACCAGGCTTCCGGTGGTCTGCTTGGAGGGGTCCGCAAAAAATCGGCAAGATCAGCCAGCGCCTTCGCCATGAACGCCGCGGCTCCGGCTCCCGGTGGTGGCGGAGGAGGCTTCCGCAGTTTCGGACGCGGCGGGGTCGAAATGATGGATAAGGCCTTGAGCGAAAGTTCCATCGAAAGTGCCGATTTTGCAGAGGACGGCCTGATGAGAGGGGAGGGGTCGGCCGCGCCGGCAGGCCCTGGTCTGGTCCAGCCAAAAATCCGCTCCAACTTTGCAGATACCGCTCTTTGGGTAGGCAACCTGAAAACGGACGCCAACGGAAAAGCAAAAGTCAAACTGGAAATGCCTGAGAACCTGACGACCTGGAAAATCCGGGTTTTTGGAATCGGGCAGGGAACCCGGGTCGGAAGTGGCACCGCCGAGGTCATCACCCGCAAGGACCTCCTGGTTCGACTGCAGGCGCCCCGGTTCTTCGTTCAGAAAGATGAAGTCACACTTTCGGCAGTGGTCAACAATTACCTGCCAACCGCCAAACAGGTCAAAGTCAGCCTGGAACTTGATGGCCCGGGCATCCGCTGCCTCGATTCACCCACCACCGAGGTGAAAATTAAACCCAACGGTGAGGCGCGGGTTGACTGGAAATGCCGTGCCATGAATCCGGGTGATGTCAAAATCCGCATGCTGGCCCTTTCGGATGAAGAATCCGATGCGATGGAAATGACGCTTCCTGTCAAGGTTCACGGATTCCTCAAGATGGAGTCGTTCGCCGGGACCGTTCGCCGCGACGAGAAATCCTCTCTGGTCAATCTCAACGTGCCAGCAGATCGACAGGAAGAAAAAACCCGACTCGAGGTGCGTTACTCCCCCACGCTGGCGATGGCCATGATCGACGCACTCCCCTATCTGAATGACTACCCCCATGGTTGCACGGAACAGACGCTGAACCGCTGGCTTCCCTCGCTGATGACGCAAAAAATGCTCATTGACATGGGGGTCGATCTGGAAGAGGTCGCCAAAAAGAAAACCAACCTGAATTCCCAGGAAATCGGAAACGACCAGGAGCGTGCCCGGCAGTGGCAGAAAAAGCACCTCAACCCTGTCTGGACGCGGGCTGAGGTCGACTCCATGGTGCTCGCCGGAATCGATCGCCTGACTGCAATGCAACTGTCGGATGGCGGCTGGGGATGGTTCAGCGGACGGGGTGAATTCAGCTCCGCCCACACCACGGCAGTCGTGGTTCACGGTCTCCAGGTCGCCCGTGACCATGATGCGGCTCTCAAAGCGGGCATGCTGAAAAAAGGGATCCGCTGGCTACAGGAATACCAGGACCGTGAAGTCCAGAAGTTGAAAAATTTCCCCAAGGATGTCCGTCCTGCGAAAAAGAGCGCCAGCAACCTGGATGCACTCGTCTACATGATCCTGACCGAGGAAAAAATCGACAATCGCGAAATGAAGGAGTGCCTTTACCGTGATCGAAACAACCTCTCGGTTTATGCCAAGGCCGTATTCGGCCTGGGGCTGGAAAAGGTGGGCGATCGTGAAAAGCTGGACATGATTCAGAGGAACATGCGACAGTACCTGGTGCAGGACGATGAAAATGAAACCGCCTACCTCAAGAATCCGCAGCAATCCTACTGGTATTACTGGTACGGCAGTGAAATCGAGGCCAATGCCTACTACCTCAAGCTGCTCGCACGTACCGAACCCAAGGGGACAACGGCCCCCAGGCTGGTGAAGTACCTGCTGAACAACAGGAAGCATGCGACCTACTGGAACTCCACGCGTGACACGGCCCTGGTAGTGGAAGCCTTCGCCGAGTACATCACGGCTACCGGTGAAAACCGACCGGACATGACCGTGGAAGTCCTGGTAGATGGCAAGCTCAAAAAAGAAGTCCAAATTTCGGCAGACAACCTGTTTACCTTCGACAACCAACTGGTCATGACCGGTTCGGATCTGGCTGACGGGAAACACAAGGTTGAAATCCGCCGCCAGGGAAAGGGGAACGTTTACTGGAATGCCTACCTGACAAACTTCTCGACCGAGGACTACATCACCCGGGCCGGGCTTGAGGTTCGGGTAGATCGAAAGTTCTACAAACTGACGCGCGTTGACAAAAAAATCAAAACCAGCGGCTCCCGGGGCCAGGCTGCCGATCAAAAGGTGGAAAAGTACCGGCGCACGGAACTGAAGGACCTGTCGACACTCAACGGCGGCGATCTGGTCGAAGTGGAATTGACCGTCAACAGCAAGAATGACTATGAGTACCTGCAGTTCGAGGATTTCAAGCCAGCCGGCTTCGGAGCAGTCAACGTTCGCAGTGGTTACACGCAGAGTGGACTTCGAGCCTACACGGAATTCCGTGACGACCGGGTCAACTTCTTCGTCCAGAACCTGGCCCGTGGCAATCACAGCGTCAGTTACCGACTGCGGGCTGAGACACCCGGCCGTTTCAGTGCTCTGCCTGCCCGGATCGCTGCCATGTACGCACCGGAACTGAAAGGCAACTCGGACGAAATCAAATTGAAAGTCGTGGACAGGAACTGATCCTGGACCCACCTCTTGAAGAAACTCTCTCGGTCGTGAACGCACCGCCTTCACGACCCTTTTTTTATGCTGCTTGCCAGGTCCGTTTGCCAAAACAGTGCTCCGGATCCGGGTGCCTCCCGCCCCGTCAGAACGAAACATGAAAATCCCGTTAAATCTTCCCAAGCCCTGCTTCCTTTTCCAGCAAAACCGGACGTTACCCCTGGACGCGGCCAAGCACTTTTGGAAGCAGGTCGCTGTTCAAAGCAGGTCGATGGCAATGTCAGCCAGTTCAGAGCGTTCCCCCTTTTCCAGGATAATGTGGGAATAGAGATTCTGCCCCTTCATTCGACTGATCAGGTAGGTCAGTCCATTTGACTCGGTATCCAGATAAGGGTGATCGATTTGCCGGATATCCCCGGTGAAAATCACCTTGGTCCCCTCACCCGCCCGGGTAATGATGGTCTTGACCTCGTGGGGTGTCAGGTTCTGGGCTTCGTCGATGATAAAGAAAATCTTCTGCAGACTGCGGCCCCGGATGTAGGCCAACGGAGAAATAACCAATTTCTCGTTTTCCAGCATTTGTGAGATCCGCATTGCGTTGGGGTCTGATTCGTCAAACTGGTGCCGAATCACCGCCAGGTTGTCATGCAGAGGTTGCATGTAGGGATCCAGCTTGGCCGATACATCACCAGGCAGGTAGCCGAGATCCCGGTTGCTGAGAGGAACCACCGGACGAGCAAGCAGAATCTGGCGGTACTCCTGCCGACAATGAAGTGCCGCGGCCAAAGCCAGAATCGTCTTTCCAGTCCCCGCCTTTCCAACCAGCGTCACCAGTTTGAGCCTGGGATCGGTCAAAGCCTTGAGCGCAAAACTCTGCTCCGCATTGCGGGGCAGGATGCCGTAGCAGCGTTCTTTTTCTACCCTCAGGTAGGAGTTGATATCCTGCCTGTAGGTTGCCAGGGCCGATTTGGAACCGTTTTTGAGCACAAAGTTTTCGTTGGCATTCGGTTCAAGGTCCAGATTCAATTGGTCAGCATGAACCGTATCTCCGTTTCGGTAGATCTCATCGATCACCTCATGGCTGGTCTCCACCGTTCGCTTGCCCATGTAGAGTCGCTTGCTTTCCACCTTGTCCGAGGTGTAGTCCTGTGCGGGGACACCAAGTGCCTTGGCCTTCATTCGCAGATTGGTGTCCTTGGTTACCAGGATCACCTGAGCCCCCTCCTCCAGGTGTTGCAGTCGCAATGCAGTGTCCACAATTCGGTGATCCGGAGAATCGTTCAGGAAAATTCCCCGCAATTTGGGATCGATGTCGTGACCAAGAACCACCCGAATGAAACCAAGGCCCTCTCCAATGGGCGCGCCTCGACCAACGAGCAGGTCACCCGTTAACTCATCCAGCGACCTGAGAAACTGGCGAGCCTGGAAGTGGATGTCACCGTGCCCCTTCTTGAAGTTATCCAATTCCTCGAGCACCGTGATCGGAAGAGCCAGATCATGCTCCTCGAACCGCCTGATACAACCTGCATCATGAAGACAGACATTGGTGTCCAGGACAAACAGTTTTTTCTTCCTGGTGTTTTCAGTCGAGCTGATCATGTTCGTCACCCCGGGGTCCTTCCATGAATACAAGCGGAGGATAGCCTTCGTTGGAAAATCGGGTCAAGTGCGGCACCCGGCAATTGCCATCAAATCCCTGGAATGCACCAAATCTTCATTGATTCCCGGCAGGGATGCCTCCCAACAGTCAACCGTCGAAAAGCCTCGGAAAACACGGCAAATACGGACGACGGCATCCGCTCCCCTTGCCAAATCACCCAAAAGGCAGATAATTGCAACCAAATAGACACCCTTTAAATAGATTAAAGGCGTTTAAATTTTCACAAAACAGCATTTGAGACCGTATTGTCAAGATTTTTGATTTCCGTTCGAATTGGGAATCGTCAGGAAAGATAACTCTTATCAGAAACCAATCAATCGAATGAGTTCCGATAGTATGCAACGAACGTACAACAAGCTTGATTTACTCAAGCTGATGTACATCAGTCGTGAAGGCGACCGGCGCGAGGGTGTTCTGCTCCGCCAGGGAAAAGGCTGGTTCCAGGTCGCTGGAATGGGACACGAAACGCTTGGCCTGATGCCGCTGATGATGGAGTCGGACGACTATCTTTTCCCCTACTATCGGGACCGTGCAATGGCACTGGCAAAGGGGATGACCAACCGTGAGCTGGCCATCGCCTACTTTGCCAAACAGAACAGCAGTAGTGGCGGCCGCCAGATGCCGGGACATTATTCCTGTCGCCGGAGGAACATCTGGAGTGTGCCCACGCCAACCGGCGCCAACCTGCTGCCGGCCTGTGGTGTAGCACTTGGCATGCAACTTCAGGGCAAATCGAACCTGGTGGTGGCAACCATCGGTGATGCAGCCAGCCGTCAGGGAGAATTCTACGAAGCAGTCTCCTTTGCAACAGAACGCAAACTGCCTGTCGTCTTCGTTGTGGAGGACAACCGGTACGGGATCTCCACCAACACCGATGGATTCAATCCTTTCAAGCTGGGAATTTTCAACGAAGAACTTTTCAGGAATGTCGATGCCCGACACCCGGACCGCCTCTGGGATGCCACGTCGGATGCATTTGACAGGGCTCGCAGTGGCTCGGGACCAACCGTGCTTGTATGCGAACTGGATCGCCTCTGCAGCCATACCAGCAGCGACGATCATCGAACCTATCGACCGGCCGAGGAAATCGCCGAGATGATGGACAGGGACCCCATCTCGCTTCTGGCCGATGAATTGATTGATTCGGGAGAGTTGTCGCAGGACCAGTGGGACTCCATTCGCCAGGAAATTGACGACCAGGTTGACCGGGAATACATCGAAGCCGAATCCGAACCGGACCCGGACCCGGAGTTCGTGCTGGACGAATTGTTTGGCTCGGCGCCGATTGCCGAACCACCTCCCATCGAGGGAGGGAAGAACTGGCGAATGGTGGATGCAGTCAACCAGGTTTTTCGGGAAGGACTCGCGTCGGACAGCAACTATGTGTTCCTTGGTGAAGACATCGAAGATCCCAAGGGAGGCGTCTTCCGATTAACAGCCGGCCTTTCCGATTGCTTTCCGGACCGGGTTTTCAATGCTCCCCTGGCGGAGGCCACGATTGCAGGCGTCGGGATCGGACTCGCTTCCTACGGAATGAAACCGATTTTTGAAATCCAGTTTATCGATTTCAGTGGCCCGGCCTGGAACCAGATCTCACAGAACCTGGGCTCGCTCCGGTGGAGAACCAATGGCGATTGGAACTGCCCCTGTATCCTTTACGCGCCCTACGGGGCCTACCTGCCGGGAGGTTCCATCTGGCACAGCCAGGCCAACGAAGCTTTTTTTGCCCACATACCGGGCATTCACGTGGTTATTCCCAGTACCCCTGAAGACGCAGCCGGACTGATGTGGACGGCAATGCATTCATCAGATCCAACCATTTACCTGATCCCCAAACATCTTTTCCGCCAGCAAATCCTGGTGGATGAGGAGGTTGAACCGGTTCCCTTTGGTTCGGCCCGCATTCGGCAAAGCGGTGACGACGTAACGCTGGTGACCTGGGGCAACTGTGTCGAGTATGCGGAAAAGGCGATAGCACGGCTGGAAGAGGAATGCTCGGTTGAATTGATTGATTTGCGGAGCATCATTCCATGGGACAAAAAAACGGTTCTGCAATCGCTTGAAAAAACGGGCCGCCTCGTCGTGCTGCAAGAGGACGGTGAATCGTGCAGTGCGGGACAGATGATCGTTTCGGAGGTCACCTCCAACCCGGAAAGTTTCAGCAACCTTTTCTCTGCTCCCCAACTCGTTTCCAAGCCGGATGTCTACATTGGCTACAATCCGATTTCCGAGTACGCTGCGTTACCGGATGAAAACCAGGTCGTCGACGCAATTCGGCTCGTGATGGAAGAATGAACTTCCGGTCTCGAAGGCCTCCTGGAAAGCCGCGGCAAGCTGCCTGGCAACCACCGTGGCGGGGAGCACGGAGGGATGCAGCCTCGCCTGACTCCTGATGATTGCAAGAAAAACAAGGACTTTTAATGCCACTGATCTCTGTACGGATTCCCCAGATGGGTGAGGGCCTCCAGGAGGCCCTGCTGGTCGAATTTCTCAAGCATCCCGGTGACAGCGTCCAGCGTGATGAACCGATTTACGTGATGGAGACAGACAAAGCGACAACCGATGTCGAATCACCCTACGACGGCATCCTTGCGGAATGGACCGCTGCGCCCGGAACGGTACTCCCAATCGGTAGCGAAGTCGGCAAGATGGAAGTGGCTGAGGGCGTTCGGGAAATGCCGGCCGGTCATGGACCGCCCGAAACGGAATCCACCGAAACGAAAACAGCCGAAGCGGAACTGCAAAACCGGGAAAACGGATCGGCTGCGTCCTCCCCGGGCAGCCGACAGCGCACCGCCGTGGTCATCCCCCCACGGACGAAAAAATACCTGAAAGAAAAGGGCCTGCTGGACTTCGCCGATCAAATCCCCGTAGCGGGCAAGAAGATGATGCCGGAGGATGTGGACCGCTACATGGCGGCGGGCTCCGGGACAGGCTCATCACCGACGAACGATCAGGAAACCTCTTTTCAGCCACAATCCAATGACAATTTCAGCGATAGCGAAATTCCACGCTCGCAGATCACACTCAATTATCGCCTTCAACGAGGCGTTTCGACCTGCGTGCCGGTGACGGTCATGCGGACCGTTTGCTGGGACGCGATCGCCAACGCGCGATCCCAAGCCAAGGCAGAGCATGGAGAGAAAGCAGCCTCCGCTTTTTCCATGATGCTTTCCTGCGTGGTGGGGGCGATTCAGCAACACCCCAAGTTGCGGACCACAATTGTCGGCGATGGCCGATTCCTGCGGACCTTTCACGATGTCAACCTCGGTATCGCGGTGGGACTGCCGGGAGATGAACTGGTGACCGCGGTCGTCCCCAGGGCCAACCAGTTGGAGGGAATGGAATTCCACCGTTCGGTCAAGGCCCAAATCGATCTGGCCCGTCAAGGGACGGACCAGGCGGATGCCTCGGTGCCGGTCACGGTTTCCAATATCGGTTCAGCGGGAATGCGATGGGGGATTCCGGCGGTGGTCTCTCCCGGAATCGCGACGATCGCGGTGGGCGAGGTTTACGATCTCCCTGTACCGGAGGGAGACTCATTTCGTTTCAGGAAATCGGCTGACCTCACCCTGTCTTTCGATCACCGGGTACTCAATGGTGTCGGCGCCGCCGATTTCATGAACGAACTGGCGGGACGAATCGAATCCTTCAGCCTCTAGCTGCCCGAAATCCAGTCATCAGGCCCTTCCATGCAACTGGTCATCGGAACCGACGAAGCAGGCTACGGCCCGAATATCGGCCCCCTGGTGGTTACCGCCACCGGCTGGCTGCTGGAGGAAGCCGATGGTTACTCCAAACCGTTTTCAAAGCCTGGCCTACCGGACCTGTTTCAATACTTTTCGCATCTTTTCTGTTCGCTTGACGAGCCAGCTGGGGACCGGATTCCCATCGGCGATTCCAAAAAAATCTACCAGTCCGGGAATGGACTGTCGGGCCTTGAGAGAGCCGTGCTGCCACTCGCCGGTTTTGTCGAAGGGGAAAACCGGAAGTCCCTGCGAACATGGGAAAATCTCCTGGACAGCTTTCTGGCAAGAGAATCATTTTTCCAAGCGGCTGACATCCTGCCCTGGTACCGGGATTTCAACCCGGTTTTGCCGATCGATCTCGATCCACTGCACCTGGCCAGTCAGCGATCATTCCTGGAATCACCCGCCCCTGCCCACGGTAAACTCCTGAAACCGGTATCCCGTATTATTGAGCCCTTTGAATTCAATCGCCGCTGCCGGGAACTTGGAAACAAGTCGACCCTGTTGTCCCGGACAACACTGGAGGTGATTCGCGATCTTGTGACGCAGACCAACTCCATTTACCCGATCCACGGTATTCACATCCAGTGCGACAAACATGGGGGACGGAACCATTACGCGGGGATGATCCAAAGCGTTTTTGAGGATTGCTGGGTTCAGGTCGATAGCGAATCCCGCGAACGAAGCTGCTATCGCCTGCAACAGGACGGTACTTCCTACCACTTCGAATTCGTGGCCCGGGGGGATTCACTGTTTCCATCGATCGCATTGTCTTCCATGGTCTCCAAGTACCTGCGGGAAATCTGCATGATGGCCTTGAACCGGTTTTGGCAATGTCGAAAAAAAGAACTGTTGCCGACGGCCGGCTATCCGGCTGACGCGCGGCGATTTCGGCAGGAAATCGCGGACAGCCTCCCGGAATTGGGCCTGCAGGAGTCGGACTGGTGGCGGGACCGTTAAACAACTGGATCATTTTGCCCTCCAGAGCAGAAACAGCTGGCTCATGGATCAACTTTGTCAGATTTTCGTAAGACTGCCTCGAATATTGAACCGTGAAAACTTTTGCAAGACCCACCTCTGACGTAGGATGAACCTGCGAGCACAACCTTTGGATCAAGGACCCATTCAATGAGAGCTATTCTTGCCACACCGTTTCTGCTGTTCTGCTTTTTTCTCACCGCACCAACTGCCGGCGACGATTGGCCGCAGTTCCTGGGTCCGCAGAGAAATGGAATCTCCGGGGAAAAAGGGCTGATTGATCAATGGCCGGTGGGAGGCTTCCCGGACCATTGGCGTGTCCAACTGGGGGAGGGGATGGCGGGAATCGCCGTATCCGGACAAAACCTGGTTACCCTGTACCAGGACCAGGCCAGCCAGTTCGTCATCTGCCTGGACACCCGGGACGGATCCACGAAATGGCAGACCCCGGTGGCTCCCAGGTACCAGAATTCCATGGGGCATGGTCCCCGGGCCACCCCATCGATTGTCGACGGAAAAGTATACGCGCTGACCGGCGAAGGAATCCTGGCAGCACTGGACCTGAAAACCGGTCAACTGATCTGGTCGCAGAACCCCCAGGCGGAAATGAGGGCCAAGCCGGCAGAGTATGGTATGTCCGGTTCCCCCCTGGTGGTCGGCGAGCAGGTGATCATCAACACCAATCCGGGGAATTCAGGGCATTCCGTTTGTGCCTACTCCCGTGACCGGGGAAAGTTCCAATGGGGAGCAGGAAACCAGACAGCCGGTTACTCTTCACCGATGCTCTTCAGGAAAAACCGGGTAGAGCACATTCTGCTGTTTGGTGGCAAAGCGTTGGTCGGGGTCGATGCGAAGGCAGGTAAGACTGTCTGGAAATACCCGTTTGAAACCGAATACAACTGCAATACCGCCTCGCCGGTAACCATTGATGGCAACATCCTGATTTCTGCTGGCGAAAACCATGGCTCCGCCCTGCTGGAACTCAAACCGCAGGGAAAACCGACCCCGGGCGAAACCGCTTCAGCTTACCAGGTCAATGAAAAATGGACTTCACTGGGAAGGGAAAGCGTGTTGCGAGCCGAATGGCAAACACCGATCGTTCACGACGGATTCATCTACGGGTTTGACAACGTGGGAAGTGCTTCGCCCATTACAAACCTGACCTGCGTTGAGGCAGCAACCGGAAAACGTCAATGGCAGGTGCGCAGATATGGCAAGGGGAACATGATTTTTGCCGATGGCAAACTGATCATTTCCACCATGAAGGGGCAACTGATTGTGGCAAGGGCCACACCGGACGGCTACCAGGAATTGGGAAAGCAGGTCGTGATCGGGCAGACCCGACAGATTCCGGCACTTTCCGACGGCAAAATCTACCTCAGGGACAACCGGGAAATCGTCTGCCTCGATCTCGCTCAAAAGAAATAAAGACCGAATCTCCCCGCATCCATCTCTTAACCGCCCGGGGCATGAGTCCCGGGCGTTCCATTTCAGGTCCGGCCTTCCCAGCGGAAAAAAAGGCCGTTGTCATCGAACCGGATTCCCCGGTGGTGACTGACAAAGTCCCCTCTCATTCGCATGCGTGAAAGAGGTTCCTCCCGGCGGGATCAGCTTCAGTTATCTCAGTCACGATTTCAAGGCTCCCTCAGCCCACCAACTTCCAGGCTTGGGTTTGACATTCTGACAAAAATAAAGAACAGCGTTTTTAACCTGCTGTTCATTCAGGATGCACTTCCCCAGGATCATCCCTTTCTTCCGACCGACCACCATCTCGACAAATCCCCGACGCTCCGAAGAAGAGGTCGTCAGATGTTTTTCCTTGTCCTCCTGCATCATGGAAATCGCGTAACCAACCACTTCTCCTCCACTGCATACGGAAAAAATGGAAAGCGACCTTTCCCGGTCGTCTGCCACCGCCCGGATGATCATGCTGGAGCACGAATCAGAACCAAGCGATTCCAAATGTTCCGTCATTTCCTCCAGGCTGCATTTCTTTTCATCTGCGAAGAGCTCAATCATTCGTTCAATCCATCAAACTGGTTTACTGTATGGCCGGGAAGGAAACTCCTCCCGCAAGTCGCCTGGTTTTGACGACTCTCCGCCTGGCAGCCCTCGGCCCGGAAATAACCCGGAAAGAAGTCTCTCAAACATCCGCTTAACCGGCATTCCCGGCGGATTATTTTTTTTCGCCCGCTTCTTTCTGGCGAATTTCCAAATCGGCACCGGGCTTGTAAAGACTTCCCTTTGCAGACACATTTTTTTCGACAGGATTTTTTTCGCCCCAGTTTTTACCCGGAAATTCCTGAACGTCACCATCAGTCTTTTTACCAGAAGGGCCCTCGCTGGCATCACCTTTGGAACGGTTCTCATTAAACCCGGGGGCAGCCTTCAACGGCTCATTCGGTTTGGGGTCACCCGGCAACTGCCCGAGGCCACCTTTTTCCGGAAGGTCCTTGATGGCCGGGGAGAGACCGGAAGATCCGCCCGGCGAGGATGGACGCTGGTTGAAGAGACGGTTGGACCGTCTACGGGAGGCATCAATTTTCTGCCCCTTTTCGCCCTGCTCTCCCGGCTCGTTTCCCGAACCACCGACCGCCTCCGGTTCATCCGATTCGGACGACCGTCCCCCACCGCGAAGTTTCTCCGGAACGATCCAGGGAACATACTCACTCACCTTCTCGGAAAAACCGAAAGGAGCTTTCCCGGCAAACCACCAGACACAGAGCACACCAATGGGAATCGCCAAGGCACCGCCGAGAATCACCTTGAGGATTTCCGTCAACGGATTGACAGGCTTTCTTTTCTGCGGCTGGTAGGAACGCCTGGATGCCGTTGATTCAGCCGATGCTTCCCCATCGCCCTTGACCAATTCCAGCTCAGGTCCGGATGCGATCTGAATCCCGAGATCACCTGTCTCGGCCACAATCTCCAGCATCGGGGGGAGATTCTCCAAAACGGTTTCCAGTTGGAAGACGGCACCGCAGAGAGGGCACCTGACGGTCAAATCCGATCCCCCCTCGGGAATCCGTATCGCCTCTTTACACTCAGGACAGTTTCCGGTCATTGACGGACTCCCACTTCAAGGGATCTACTGCTCATCTCACCTGCATTTCCTGCCAGGTTTTTTATCCTTTTCCAATTCCATGGAATTGAGCTATCCGGTCCACATTCCTTTCCGGAATCCCGCAGCACCCAACTCTTCGCCTTATTCTACTCTCCTTCGGCCTGAAACACACGATCAGGTAGAGACTACAAAACCTTTCCCAAAAAACGCTTTTCTTTCTAAGCTCCGGGAAACAGGGTCCGCCAGCCCCACGGAAACATTGGCATTCAATACAAACAGGGAAACTTTGACGTGTCATCCTTATCGCAGGCAAACCGGCTGTTCCGTGGAAAATTTTCCCCGGAAAAAATCGACATGACTCCCATGGTGGACGTGACCTTTTTACTCCTGATTTTCTTCATGGTCACTGCTTCGTTTGTTCTGCAAACCGCGTTGACCCCGCCTCCAGGTCCACAGGAAACCGCTCAAAAAACCCCAGCGCCACCTCCGCAACCGCTTCAGGTGATGGTCAACGAACTCGGTGAATTTCAACTGGTTCGGCCAGACGGTGAAAAACGGATGACGGCCAGCAGGTATGAACTGCGGAAAATACTGATTTCTTTGCCGGCTTCCTGCCGTCAACGGGCCAGGATTATTGCGGATCCCCAAAGCCGACACGAAAAAGTAATGGCTGCCCTGGACGTGCTGGTGGGACTGCGGGTTCCCGTTTCAATCACCATGAGGGACATTCCCCCCAGTTCCTGGCTACCGTTCCAGTAAAACAGCGGCCCCGGAAGCGACCAACTCCTCCGCCAGGCTGACCCCAAGGTCTTCAGCCGATCCAATTTCCCCATTGGCCTCCGAGCCGATTCTCTGCTGGCCATCCTGGCTGAGAACAACCGCAGAAAGGTTCAACCGATCCTCCTGCGTTCTGGCAATGGCACCAACCGGCGCCAGGCAACCGGCCCGCAAATGCCGCAGCAGCGCCCTTTCCGCCAACACCTCCGCATGGGTCGCCGGATGGTCGATTGCCTGCAACAAACCAATCGTCTGATGATCCGTTGCACGGCATTCCAGTCCAAGTGCCCCCTGCCCCACTGCCGGCAACATCTGGTCAACCTCGAAATCGGTTCGAATTCGATCCTCCAGCCCCAGTCGACTCAATCCTGCCCTGGCAAGAACGATGGCATCGTATTGCCCGTCGTCCAGTTTTTTCAGCCGGGTGTCGACGTTACCCCGAATGTCATCCACCCTTACATCCGCCCGCGCGTGAAGGAGTTGGGCCTGACGACGCAGGCTCCCGGTTCCAATCAGACAATCCGGATCGGCGTCAGCAAGAGACTCAAACTTGCTGGAAACCCAGACATCGCGTGGGTCCTCCCGAGGGGGAACCGAAGCCAGGCAGAGACCTTCGATTTTTTCGGTTGGCAGGTCCTTCA
The DNA here is from genome assembly GCA_036336715.1 of Planctomycetota bacterium. Lineage (GTDB taxonomy): Bacteria > Planctomycetota > Planctomycetia > Pirellulales > Pirellulaceae > JABAAE01. The sequence continues at coordinate 8,754 of JAYZFP010000062.1, read as the reverse complement.
GGCTGTGAACGGCAAAATCAATTTCCCCCTCCAACAGCGCCTGTTGAATCCTCCGCGTGAAGGCCCCCTGCCCGCCAAACTCCCGTAGCGATTGCGTGGATTGATCACCCGCGGTCGAGAGAAAAACAAGCTCGACCGAAATCCCCCGTTTCTGCAGTTCGGATTTGACAAATTCTGCCTGCCAGGTGGCGAGTTGGCTCGAGCGGCTTCCCAGTTTGATCAATGTTTTTTCCTGAATACTTTGTTGAAATCGGCGATCTAAGGATAGCATTGGACACGAGGAGTTCCCAAGGGCATAAGGTAATTCCCGTTTGGAAAGCTTCCATTCCGGTTCTTCCCATCGCCTGCGTCCGGGTGAGCGACTGCCACGAAACCGATTCCAGTGCGGGAAAACCGGGTCAATATGCCCGTGGGCAAAAGGTGTCCAAATGGCCACCGATTTCCGATACAATTAAAAGAGCGGCTGAAAAAAGGACGGTTTTTTGCCGGGAACCAGATACTGCAAAACCAGACACTGCAAAACAGGAGACGATGATGCTTACGATTTGGGGTAAACAGAACCAGCGAGGACACGGAAACGGATTCTGTGATGGCTTCTCAAGGCGTTCTTTTCTGCAGATTGGTGGCTCCGCCGTGGGAGGCGTGGCAATGGGCGGCCTCAATCTTTCGGATGTGCTTGGCATGGAGGAACGTGGCCGGACAGGCAGTTCCAACAAATCCATCATCAACATTTATCTTCCCGGTGGCCCTTCTCACCTCGACATGTGGGACCTGAAACCGAATGCCCCCAGTGAAATCCGTGGCGAGTTCAGCCCGATTCGAACAAATGTTCCCGGAATGGAAATCTGCGAACACTTTCCCCGGCTGGCGAAAATGGCAGACAAGTTCGCGATCATTCGTTCGCTCGCAGATTCTGACGGTGGTCACGACTGTTACCAGTGCATGACCGGCCACAGGAAAAACGAACGGGGACCGGTGGGTGGATGGCCAACAGCCGGGGCCTGGGTTTCCCGACTGGCCAAAAACGTTGACCCTGCCATACCACCCAACCTGGCACTGATGTACCAGACCGGTAATCGGACCTGGGGGGATCCCTACAAAGCGGGTTTCCTTGGGGCCCAGCACAATTCTTTCAACCTCGTCGGTCGCAAGGCTCGAGAAAAATCAGACAACATGGTCCTCAAGGGAATCTCGCTCGAGCGGCTTCAGGACCGTGAGGCTTTGCGTTCCGCTTTTGACAAATTCCAAAAGGATGTCGATTCCCGACCGGGGCTTGCGGGAGGCGATTCCAACCTGGATCAGGCGCTTGGAATCCTGACAGACTCCAAGCTGGGCGACGCTTTGGACCTTTCTCTCGAAGACCCAAAGGTACTGGCCCGTTATGGAAAGAGCCAGGAAAAATTCCAGAGGGATGGTGCTCCCAAGATGATTGAGAATTTCTGTGTTGCCCGGCGACTGGTCGAGGCCGGTGCACGCTACATTGCCCTCAATTACAGCCGCTGGGACTGGCATGGAGGTGACGGTATGAACTTCCCCCGATCGCGCGAAGAATTCCCACTCCTCGACCAGGGACTCTCTGCCCTGATCGAGGACCTCCACGACCGTGGCCTGGACAAGGATGTATCGATTGTGATGTGGGGAGAATTCGGCCGCACTCCGAAAATCAACACCAAGAACAGCCGGGATCACTGGCCACGGGCCAATGCGGCCGTCGTGGCAGGGGGCGGAATGCAAACTGGCCAGGTAATCGGTGAAACGACGAAAAACGGTGAGGAGCCGAAAAAGCGGCCTGTCAAATTCCAGGAAGTGTTCGCGACCCTTTATCACAACATGGGGATCAGTGCCCATCGCGAGGAAGATCGCGTTTTCGATGGATCCGGTACACCGAGATACCCTGTGGATTCCGGCGTGGAGCCGATCCACGAACTGGTTTAGGTGTCCCAGACCGGGTATCTGACTGGGAATGCGATTCGCATGACTCACTTCACGGAGTCTGCCTTCACGGAGTCTGCCTTCACGGAGCTTGGCTTTGCTGGGTAGACCCTTATTGGGCCTGCAACCTGGGCGCACCGAAAACGGGGGTACTAAAACCGGGTGGACTGAAACCGGTGACTCCCGGCACAGCCAGATCTCCCGCAACAAAAGGTATCTATGCGTGGAGCAGGTAGCGGGCCACCATCACCGCCATTGAAATCACCTCCACTGATTTCGCCCTGCCAGGACCATCCCTGGGGCTACCGTCGCCGCATATTCCGTTCGATCCTTCGATCCGAATCGGCCTTCTTGATGGATTCCCGTTTATCGTGAGTTTTTTTACCCTTGCAAACTCCCAGTAGCAGCTTGGCGATTCCCCGATCGTTGAAATAGAGTTTCAGCGGAACCAGGGTCAGTCCTTTTTCGGTTGCGCGAGCAGTCAACTTTTGCAGCTGCCGGGTGTGCACCAGCAATTTTCGTGGCCGCCGCGGTTCGTGGTTCCAGATGGTCGCCTGCTTGAATTCGGGAATGTCACACCCCAACAACCAGAGTTCATTTTTTTTCACCCGGCCGTAGGCTTCCTGGATGGAGACCTTTCCTTCCCGCATGCTTTTGACTTCGCTGCCACGCAACACCATGCCGCACTCAACCTGCTCCAGGATCTCGTACTTGTGACGTGCCCGGCGGTTCTCGGAAATCGTCCGTTCTCCCTTGTTGGGATCCGGATTTTCCTTTTTATCTTTCTTTTTTCTCGACATACTGGCTAATGAGTTGGGTGCAGTGAACCGAAACGGCCAATCACGGTTACATTTTGGGTCAAGGGACATCTTATTGGAATCCGATTTCGGATAGAATGGACAATCATCAGTAATTCATGTTCATTTTTCATGTTTGACATCAGATAGCGGATCGTATCTCAGGAATTAACGTGGCAACCGATCAACAGGGGGGACTCCCCATCTTGAATCAATCCGGGGCAGAGGTCGATTCGACACCTGTCAAGCGACTTCCCAGGTGGCTGAAACGGGAGGTTCCCAAAGGCAATGCCGACCACTTCACCTCCAGGTTGCTGGAAGAACTGAATCTGGAAACGGTTTGTGACAACGCAAAGTGCCCCAACAGGATGGAGTGTTATTCGCAGAAGACAGCTACGTTCATGATCCTCGGCAATGTCTGCACCCGCCCCTGCGGGTTCTGTGCCGTCAAAAGGGGACGCCCGGATGAACTGGAGATGGACGAACCGGACCGTTTGGCCGAAGCCGCTTTACGCCTCGGATTGAAGCACGTCGTCATTACCTCAGTCACGCGGGATGACCTCGACGATGGCGGCGCAGAGCACTACGTACAGTGCATTCAAAAAGTGCGGGAGAAGACCTCGGCCACGGTCGAGGTCTTGACTCCGGATTTCATTGGCAAGGAAGAAGCACTCGACCGGGTCATCGACGCAGCCCCGGATGTTTTCAACCACAATACGGAAACCGTGCCGCGACTCTATCGCCGCGTGCGTGGCCCCCAATCAGTTTACCGCTGGACACTTGACCTTCTTGGACGAATCAAGGATCGCAACCCGAAAATCAAAACCAAGAGCGGCCTGATGCTTGGCCTGGGTGAAAGCCGGGATGAGGTTCTGGATGTCCTGGCAGATCTCCGTTCGGTAGCCTGCGATTTCCTCACATTGGGGCAGTACCTCCAACCGAGCGAGACGCGTTACCTGCCCGTTGTCCGGTATATTCCGCCTGCGGAATTTGAGGAGCTGGGACAATTGGCCAAGTCGCTGGGATTCGTCAAGGTTGCCAGCGGCCCATTTGTCAGGAGCAGCTATCACGCCCGGGACATGGCCGAGAGCTTCTGAGGTTTCAGGTGCTTTGACGTTTCAGGTGCTTTGAGGCTCCCGAAATCCTGGGTTTGGGCAATCTGCTACCGGAGTCTTGCAAGGGAACTCCCACTGGAGAGACGCCGGCAAAACAGGACAGGACTTCGGTTCCCTTGAAAGCCTGTTTCCGGAAAAACTTCCTTTCCCGGCAGATCCCTTTTCAGAAGCTCGCGGAACCAGCCTGCAGGCGGTACCGACTTGATTTCAGCGATCCAATGCGCTATCGTCTAAGGTTTGGAAATGGGGCGGTCTTTACTTGAATGATCACAAAATGTGCTCCCCGGAATTAGGGTTCCTGAACCCTGTGGTCCCTAAAACCTGATCGGGGAATTCGATGCGACTGCCTTTTGTTTGGCCAACCGGGTTGGCCAGGCATCAAAACCATCAAAGCTGTCAATGAGATGACACGATGAGATGACACGATGAGATGACACGATGAGATGACACCGCGGTCCACTCCTGTTGATATCCAACCGGAACCACCGCACGGGATTCGAGACTGAGGTCGCTGACACGTATAAACCTCCCCTACCCCAGGATCATTCCCGGGATCATTCCCGGGAAACGGGTTTTCCCTCCGTGGTATCCCATTTGAAAATCCAAACCGCTGCGATGTCGTGGCGGTTTTTTGTTTTAAACCGTACAACTCTGCATCGGATCTGAAATGAGACACCTCCTTTCACTGATCGATTACACACCGGCCGAAATTCACGAGGTACTGAAAGAGTCCATTGAGCTGAAGACAAGCTTCAAACAGGACGACAGGCGCGACCCCATTCTCCAACGCTGCGTGGCGGCGATGATTTTTGAAAAACCGTCCCTGCGGACACGCGTCAGCTTTGAAACCGGCATGCAGCACCTGGGTGGCAGTTGCCTCTACCTGTCTGGCAACGATGTCGGTTGGGGCGGAAAACGGGAGGTGATTTCCGATTTCAGCTCCGTGCTCAGCAGTTATGTCGACATCATCATCTGCCGGACCAAGTCGCACCAAAGTGTCGTCGATCTCGCCCGATACGCCAGCTGCCCGGTCATCAATGCCCTAACGGATCTCTACCATCCCTGCCAGGCTCTGGCAGATGTCTTGACAGTGATGGAATCCTCACCAGAACTGGGCAATCAAAAAATTGCCTTTATCGGGGACGCCAACAACGTCTCAAGGAGCCTGGCCATTATCTGTGCCAAGCTGGGGATCCGGTTTGCGATTGCGGCCCCGGCAGGCTACCAGTTTGAAGAAGAATTTTTCACCGGGCTGCGCAACGACAACAAGAATGCCCAGCTGAGCCAGACGAGCGACCCGATTGAGGCTGTCGACCAGGCCAGTTTTGTCTACACCGATGTCTGGACCAGCATGGGGCAGGAATCGGAGCAGCAAAAGCGAAAAGCGGCCTTCGCCGAATTCCAGGTCAATGCTGAATTGATGGGTTGTGCGGCCCCGGACGCCAAATTCCTGCATTGCCTCCCGGCAATCCGGGGCGAAGAGGTCACCGACGAAGTCATGGACTCCGAACACAGCCTGGTCATTCGTCAGGCGGAAAACCGAATGCATGCCCAGAAAGGGCTGATGACCTGGCTGTTGAACCGGTCAGGAAGTCAGTCCCCTGATCTGCAGGCTCAACCCTGCTGCAATCCTTGAAACTCCCGGAAGCCAATGAGAAAAGCCAACGAACTCCGTCCCGTCAAAATCAAACGAAAGTACACGAACAAGGCAGCAGGAAGCGTGCTCTACCAATGCGGAGATACCATTGTTCTCTGCACTGCGGAAATAGACGAGGACCTGCCTCCCTGGATGCGGGATTCGGAGAAAGGCTGGATTACTGCCGAATACAACATGCTTCCCAGCAGTACCCAACCCAGGAAGCGGAGAGACCGTGGCGGAAAGGTGGATGGGCGAACGACCGAAATCCAGCGATTGATCGGTCGCAGCCTGAGAGCCGTTGCCGACCTGACAGCACTCGGGCCCCGGCAGATCAATGTTGACTGTGACGTTCTGCAGGCGGACGGCGGAACTCGCACCGCGTCGATTACGGGCGCATTCATTGCCATGGTGGATGCCATTCAGACCATCCGCAAGGACCTCCCGGACCCAAAACGGTACCCGCTGCGAGAAAATGTGGCGGCCATCAGTGTGGGGATCGTAGACAGGAAACCGACATTGGACCTGGATTACGAAGGTGATTCCGCTGCAGCGGTCGATATGAATGTCATCATGACAGGCAGCGGAAAATTCGTCGAAATACAGGGTACCGGCGAAGAGGATGTTTTTTCAGAGTCCGAACTGGCTTCTCTTCTCAAACTGGCCAAAAAGGGGATTCGCGAATTGACCGCCATCCAGCAGAAATCACTGGGTCGGCTGTGGCCTTTCTGAAAAGCGACTGATTTTTCCAATGATCCTGGGATCGGGAATCGGAATTTTTCCAATTTGACGCGAGTTCGGGCGAATGCTCTCCTGTGAATGGCCTGCCAGTCACCTGACAGGAGGTCATTATTCAGAGAGCAAAGAACTCGATCCCGGTGCTTGGAACCATGAACCAGAATCCATACGTTGATGCGACAACTCTCCCCGAACGGCTCAGCCCGGATCCCCCGGTTAAGGAACAGGCGTTTTCAGGAACACCAGCCCGGCAAACCTGGAAACTTGCGTTCTCGGACCAGGCGCCTGCCGGTTACGTGGACGGGCCTTTTCTGGTGGTCCAAAGTGGAACCACCCTGCCCAACCATTGCCTGGTCACCAACACCCCTCTACCCGACCAGACCGCGCAGCGTTTGACCTTAAACTGGTGCTCCCCCTTTTATCTGGTTCCTGTTTTTGATTGGCTGGCCATTGATTCTCCTGGCCTACCTGGTATTTCGCAGGCAATGCCACCTCTGGTGCTTCATCAAGCCCCACGTTCGACAACGGATTTTCAAACGGAACCTGATCAAGCTGCTGGCCATTACGGTATCCCTGTCAGTCACAATCGGAGGTTTCGCTTTTGGCATGCTGACCGGTGGAATGATCGGATTGGGATTGTTGTTCATCTCGGTCATTGCCTTGCTGGTTCCTTCCAGCCCACTGGGTGTATCGAAGTACCGTGACGGTTTTTTCTGGATATACGGAGTCCACCCCGATGTGCTCAGGGGAATGGTGGAGGGAGCTCCCCTCCCTCGCAAGCGGCTTCCCTCCTGGCAATTAAACGGACCATCCAAGGCAGCATGGGCCAATCTTTGACGCGGCGACCATTGGGGACCGGTCATCACGACAACGTTGAACTTCCATGCAGTTGTGCGGGCAGGCAGCCGGGTGATCCAGCTGGAATCGCGACCCAGCCACCTCCCCTGAACTGGCAATAGCAGCATTCGAAATGCCCGTCAGCTCGTTTTGCGCTGGCTTCGCTGTTAGACTATTGGGTGTCGCAAAAAAACGACCCTGCAACCCGGCCCCCGAACAGGGCTGGCGTAGCAGGTTTGCCCGGGACCTGCCCACTCGCCCTCAACTTGACTGTCATCGCATTTGACAGGACACCCCGAAAGGAATCTTAGCAGCCATGAAAAACTGTCTTCAACTTTTCGCAGCACTGTCCCTCATCTGTTGTACCTTCCCGACCGACGACTCCCTGCTGGCCCAGGAAGAAACCAAACCGGTCCGCATGGGGAGCGGCAGTATGACCTTTGATACGGTCCCGGGTTGGGGACTGCGACCGGATGGCTCTTCGGCACTCGGTCCCACCCACGGTGGAGTTGTGGTCGACAGGGAAGGAAACGTCTACACCAGCGCCAACAAGGGACTGGTCATTTTCACACCAGGAGGAAAAGTGATCCGGGAATTCCTGGGAAAAGACTATTCCAACATGCACGACATCGAGATCCGGGAAGAAGACGGCAAAGAATACATTTATGCTGCTCGAAACAACAACGGCGAAGGAATCAAGTTTGAGGCAAAAACTGGCAAGATCGTTCTTAGGCTGACCTACCCGGAAGAATCCAAGCTTGGCAAGATCCCCATGCGGCCCACCGCCATCACGGTTGCCCCCAACGGCGACATCTTCCTCTCCAACGGCTACGCCAGCAATCACATCTTCAAGTACGACAGAACCGGCAAGTACCTGATGCATTTTGGGGAAAAGGGGAATGGTCTCAAACAGTTCAATACGGCCCACGGCATGACCCTGGACACCCGCTACGATCCCCCTCGACTGCTGATCTGTGACCGCAACCACCAACCCAAGGGGAGATTGCTCCACTATTCTCTGGAGGGCGATTACATTGCCGAAGTGATCACCGGGCTCGGGATGCCGACTTCGGTTGCCATCCAGGGAGATTTCGTTTCGGTGCCTGATTTACACGGGCGAGTGGTAATTCTCGACAAATCGAACACCATCATGGCAGTCCTGGGGCACAACCCGGATCCGGGCAAGGGACGAAGTTTTGGAATCAAACAGGCAGATTGGATCGAAGGAATCTTCAGCGGTACTCACGGTTCCTACTGGGACAAAACAGGTAACCTGTACGTGCAGGACTGGAATGTCTCAGGAAGGATCATGAAACTGGCACGTGTCAAATAACCGGTAATCCAATTCCTGGTTGGAAAAATGCAAAAACAAAAGGGGCAGGCTTTCGGCCTGCCCCTTTTGTTTCCTTCGCTAACAATTCCATCCCTCAAATCGAGTGCATGGAATAACCGATCCGCTGACAGGCAGCTGCAAAATCTCGAGGTCCGCCACTGGCCGGAACGAGAGGGAAGACTTCGGCTGCCATTATTTTTTCTTGCGATCCGAATCAAGATTTTTTTCGATATCCGCTTTTGACAATGACGGACTTGGGCATCCATCTTCAGGTATGTCCACTTTGGCTGTCCAGAGAATCGCGTTGAGAACCACTTTGCGAAACATCTCGTTTCGCCAACTGTCATGATTATGGGCCCCGGTGAA
>JAYZFP010000061.1:0-17210 GCA_036336715.1 Planctomycetota bacterium | reverse complement strand
CCTCCTTTTTTCCGGCCTCTTCTGTCGCAACGACATTCAGATCGGATAATTCCGAGATCATCCTCGCAGCGTCAACCACGGTTGACCTTTTCAGGTCAACCTGCTGCAGGATTTCCTCTTTGGCCATCTGGAATCCCTGGCTCGTCTTTTGCTGGCCGGCGTTCGGTGATTCCGGGGTCTGGCCAGTTACGGTCGAGAATCCGGAAAGCAGGAACAGGAAAAGGAGGGTCGTTTTTTGGCTCATTTTATTTTTCAATCAACTCGGATTTGTTTTTTGGTCTTTAAGTCCCTTAAAAGGACAGACGAACTTTCAATCTGCTCGACGGAGAATGTTCTTTCCTCTCCAGGGTCGATTACCCGAATCTGGCTGCCTGTCTTGACGATAAAGGTCTCCAGCCGATTGGTTTTCAGCATGGCTCGTGATTCGTTGGATGTGGTCAACATGATGCCGCCCAGCGAGAATTGAAGTTCCTGAATCGACGGAAGTTTTTTCAGGCCGGGAGACTTGGGTGCAGCAGAACTCGGTTTTTGCCTGGCTTGCTGGAAATCGCCGGACTGGGCTGATTGCCGCGAAGGAAAATCGCCAGTCAACAGATCGCGTTGATTGGATGGGACCGGTTTGTTTTCCAGTGGGGGAAGCGGTTTCAGCTGGGAGATCAACTGGCGATTGCTTTCATGTCCTGCTGGTAACGTAGGAAAACTGGAGGTCTCTGACCCAGCGGCCATTATGGTGTGGTTGTTTCCCAGCGACGGCATGGCTTGATCGAATGGACCTGTTTGTTGCGGATCGGCATGAGTGGCTGGAAAAAACTCTCCACTTTTGCCGTCTCCAGGGAAGTCTTTTTGGCTTTTTGCCTTTTCGAGTATTTCCCTCGAAACCTGGTTCCCTTGTACCTCAACCTTGAGTTTGGGTTGCGTTCGACGGGAGCTTCCTGATCCATCCTGTTGCACCAGAAATGCAGGCGTTGCGCAGCCGCTCAAAGTGCAGCAGGCAACAATGGTTAGCAGCATTCGCGGAAAAATCATGTCGACAGTTCGGTTCTGGAAGATTGGGAGCTGCAATTCGATTGCAACTGGTCACTTCAAAACCAATCGACAGTTAGGATGTTAAACTTTAATGGCGAAGCAAAAGATGACGCTTGTGAAGAAAGTAGGGGCTGGCAATGCTGTCAACAACGCAATGCTGTCAACAACGCAATGCTGTCAACAAAGCCGTGCTGTCAACGCAGTGCCAGCGTCCTTTCGAGTTCCGGAAAGTGAATCTCCACAAGGTTCCTGGAAATTTCCTTGATCTGAATGGTGGCGATCTCTCCACCCGGCAGGTTGATTTTCGTGGTTTCGCCTTCTTTGAAAAAAGTCGTTGTTCCATCAATTTCCAGGGTCACAACTGATTCGGCTCCGTCCTTGATTGCCTTGGAGCGGACGGAGATCATGGGCAGCTTGACGGAGGTTTTCCTGGTTTTTTCTGCCTTGATTTCCTGGATCATCTTTTGAAGGCTGGCAATTTCCACATTGAATTTTTCTTTCAGGTTTCTGTTCTCCTCGCGAAGCATTTCAATCTCGGATCCCAGACTCGTTTCCGATGCCTGCTTTTCCGTCTTTAATGCGGTTATCCTGTTGTTGAGGCTCTTTTCGAGGCTTGCCTTTTGTTGGGTCAAAAGGTCAAAGTCCTTTTTCAGGCGATCAAATTGTTCGACCTGGCGGATTTTCTTTTGTGTTTCGGCGATCACATCCGACGCCCGGGTGGGATCTTTCTTTTTTTCATCCCTGGTTTGTGCCTTGACAAGGGAGGGGATAAGCAGAATCAGGATTGCAAGAAGTAACCGGTTATTCATGAGTGTGATTCTCTTTGTGTTTAGGAATTCGCAATCAGGCCGCGACAGCGAACAGGGCCAGGAAAAACGCGATGTAGACATAGCCGACAATTACCCCGACCACAACAGTAATCAGGGGCGTTACCCATGCAGAGAGCGTTTTAATCATCGATTTTAATTGCTCGTTGTGGAAATTGGCAACTTCATCCATCACATCGTCCAAATTTCCTGCCTGTTCGGCGACAGCCGTCATGTTCGGCAACAGCGGCATATAGCCCCTGGAGGTCGAAAGTGCCTTGGCCAGACTGTTCCCACGGATAACGTCTTCGCGGGCGTTTCGCACGCAATTGGCAAGAAAACGGTTGTAGTGCATTTGTTCAACGGTGATCAGGCTTTCCAGAACGGTTACCCCGCTCCGGACAAGAATTCCGAGGCTTTGGGCAAAGGTGACCGTTCCGGACAGTCTCAGGATTTTACCAATCACGGGAAGTCTCAAGGCAAGCCGGTCAATGATCATTCGTCCTCCGGAAGAGAGATAGAATGCGGCCAGTGAACCAGCTGTCAGGAGCAGGGCCACCAGCAGGGTGGGGCCATACGCCTGGAAAAAATCGCCTACCACCAATAACGACTGTGTGATGGCCGGAAGTTCTTTCCCCATGCTTCTGAGGAATCCACCCAGTCGGGGAATCAGGAACAACACCATGTAGGTTGCAACGCCCAATGCGATCAGGAACACCAACATTGGGTAGGCGAGTGCCGTCATAATGTCCCGGCGGGCGGACCGGCGTGAAGTCATCATATCGGCGGCCTCGACCAGCACCGATTCGAGGATGCCTGTCTGTTCGCCGACTCGCACCAACTTGATTGCGTAGTCCGGAATCGAGGGGTGTTTCTCGATGGAATTTGAAAAAGTTTCTCCCGCTTGGATGTTCTCGATCACCTGGCTCCACATTCTCCGGGTCGCAGCCCGCGGCGAATTTTCAACGAGAACGTTCAGGCTGGAAAGCAGTGTCAATCCTCCACGCAGCATGACAGCCATCTGGCGCAGGGAAAGTTCCACATCCATGCTGCGGACACCCAGAAAAGGAATCCAGTCGGCACTGAGAAATCCGGTGTTTGCATTGGCGGGTTCGACAGCTTCCGCGACGGATACCAGCAGCCAGCCGCGCGACCGAATCTGGTCGACGACCGTGGAGGGGGCGGCAGCGGTGATGACACCCGTCTGGATGCTTCCCGTTTCGTCTCGAGCTTCAAAAGAAAATTCTGGCATGGGTTTTGTTGGGACTCAGTCCCACGTTTCAGTTACCAATTGAGTGAACCTACCACAAGGATGTGACTTCGATTGCCTGTTGCAAACTGGTTTCACCTTCCCTGACTTTGGCGATGGCGTCGTCGGTAAGCGTACTGGCGCCCTCGCTGGCGGCCTGGACAGCCAGTTCGGTTTCGGGTTTCCCATCCGAAATTGAACGAGCCAATTCCCGGGACACGGAAAGAAGTTCAAACAGGCCAACCTGGCCAATGACACCGGTTCCCGCGCAGAAAATGCAGCCTGCGGATTCAAAAGCCGTCTGCCCGGCCAGTTCCGGGTTGCCGAGGGCTTTTGCTTCTCCAATCGTGATCGTTTTCTCCTGACGGCATTTACGGCAGGCCCTGGTTACCAGTCTCTGGGCAACCGAGAGCCGCAGCGTGGCGCCAACGAGGTAGGGTTCGACACCCATATCCACCAGGCGTGTCACCGCGTTGACGGCTGAATTGGTGTGCAGCGTGCTGAAAACGAGGTGCCCCGTAAGTGCTGATTTGATCGCCACGCTTGCAGTTTCGGCATCCCGAATTTCTCCAAGCATCAAAACGTCCGGATCATGCCTGAGCACCGAACGCAGTGCCTTGGAGAAATTGACTTTGTCTGCCGTGTCTGTCTCGACCTGGTCGACTCCTTCGATCTCGTATTCAATCGGATCTTCGACCGTAATCACGTTCAACTTGCGTTGTCCGATCAGCTTGCGGATGGCTGCATAGAGTGTGGTGCTTTTTCCGCTGCCCGTGGGGCCGGTCAACAGGATCAGTCCGTGAGGCTTGGAAATCGCGCTGTTGAACGCCTGCAGGTCATCCGCGTTCATGCCGAGACGTTCCAGCGTCAAGTCAGACCTTTTGCGCAGGAACCGCAGCGTCAGTCGTTCACCGTGACGGGTGGGAATGGTTGCCACACGGATGTCGATGGTATTGCCATCCCCAATATCGATGGAGAGCCGACCGTCCTGGGGAGCCCGACGTTCCGCGATGTCCAATCTCGCGAGAACCTTGATTCGGCTGCAGAGAGGCAGTTGCAGGTTTTTTCCCAGCGTCCGAAAGTGCTCGAGGCTGCCGTTGACACGCAGGCGAATCCGGACTTCGTTTTCCTCGGGGCAGAGGTGCAGGTCGGAGGCGCCACGGATAATTGCGGAATTGATCAGGTCGTCACAGATTGCGATCAGATCGTCCGCCTCCGGTTCACCGGCTGCCTTTGCATTCTGGTAGATGGATCGAATGGAGGCTCCGGCAGGCCGGGCGGAACTCAGGTTGGTGCCAAAAATCTGCTGGATCGAGTTTCGAAGGGATTCTTCATCAGCGACGATCGGTTTTGCCGGTAGCATGCTGTATTTTTCAACAGCGTGCAGTGCCTGGGTGTCCTTGTCACTCAAGCAGGCAACCAGGACTTCTCCGTCAATACTTGCGAATGGCAAAACGGTTTGCCGCAGCGCCAGGTTGGCCGGAATGCAGAGCGCCCACCTGGGGTCGATCTGGACCTCGTCCATCATCAGTTTGTCTTCGGTTGCGTCGATCATCAGGTTGCCCTTGTTACCCCCCGTCTTTTCTGTTGCATGCGGTTGTAAAGCACTTTCGGATTGCGGCAGAGGGCCGTTGCCCTGGCTTCCGAAATTTCTCCCCTCAGGAGATGGTCCACCAGGTTTTCTTCCATCGTGTACATTCCCTCAGCAGCGCCCGTTTCCATCACGGAGTAAATTTGTGCGTCTTTGCCATTGGCGATCAGGTTGGCAACCGCCGAGTTGACATTCAGAACCTCGCTGGCCAGAACCAGTTTCGATTTTGTGTTTTCGTTGTTGCCGTAACTGGTGTTTTTCGGACCGTCAGCCACCACCAGGTGCTGGGCAATCACGGTGCGCATCACCATGGCCAGTTGGCGACGGATCCCCGGCTGTTCGTCTACCGGGAAGACTGAAACCAGCCGGTCGATGGTCCCTGCGCAGTCCGATGCGTGGACCGTGGTAAAGACCAGGTGCCCTGTCTCAGCGGCAGTGATGGCTGTTCGTATCGTGTTGATTTCCCGGATCTCACCCACCAGGATCACATCCGGATCCTGTCGCATGCTGGCAACCAGGGCTTCGTTGAATGAGCTGGCGTCGCTTCCGATTTGTCTCTGGTTGACCAGCGCTTTGCGGCAAGGGTGAATGTACTCGACCGGATCTTCGATCGTAACCACGTGGCAAGCCCTGGTTCGGTTGATGCGATCGATCAACGTTGCCAGGGTAGTGCTTTTGCCACAGCCGGTCGGACCCGCCAGGATGACCAGTCCATCCTTCAGGTTGGCGAGGCGATAGAGGTCATTGCTCAGTCCCAGTTCCGACAATTCCCGAATTCGGTCTTCCAGTCTTCTCAGTGCAATGCTGTATTCGCCACTTCGCTTGTAAATATTAAAGCGAAAACGGGTTCCATCCACTGAGCTCAAAGCGCCGTCCACTGAACCGGTAACCGAGAGGCTTTTTGAATCGAGATCCCTGGTCAGCAGTTCAACCAGTAACGCCAGTTCACCTGGCGAGAGATTGGGATGGTTGGGAAGGGGGCCGAGCACACCCTGGACTCGCAAATAGGGTGGAAGACCGGCTGACAAATGCAGGTCGGACGCCTGCTCGGAGATACAGGTCGCGAGCAGCGAATTGAACAGGCGGGAAATCTCAGACTGGGAATTTGTGGAGTCCATGGCCTACATGACGATCAGGAGGTGCCACGTGTGAGATCCATCTTCCGAGCCGTTTGTTTCGAGGTCGATTGAGACGGGAAAGGCGGCCTGGATGGATGAAGACAGTTCTCCGATGAGCGAGGTCATGTCGTTGTACCGGCCCTGCAACGAGAACATTCTGGATTTAAGGTCAGTGTTGCCATTCCTTTTTTCAATTTTCTGGATGGCTTCCCGGGAGTGATTGGGAATGACCGGATTGGAAATGACATCCTGCGAAATCAGGGAGACATGATTCTGGCTGATCAGGTTCATGATTTGATTCGCCGTCTCAAACCTTTGATCTGAATTGCCAAACGAGCGGCAAAGATCGCAGGTCTCCGTTTCCAGGTCTGTTATTTTCCGGGAAACCTCCTTGTTGGTCTCTTGGGCGATTCCCAGTCTGGTTTCTTCGGTCAAAGCCATCTGGTCGGTGACCGGGTTGGTCATGGCCTGATCGTACCTGCTCTTGAGGCGACTCATTTCGGAATTGACCGGCCGGTAAAAACCAAACGTGTAGATGGCCAGTACCAGGGAAGTTGGCACAAAAAGTATCAACAGCTTTTCTCGTTCGGTACTCATTTTGCAACGCTCCCTTCTGATTTCGGCTGTTTTCTTTCCAGGTTGACAAAGGTCCTGTTGCGGAACGGCTGCCTGACGTCGAGGGAGTCAGGAGCCCGATCTGGCAAGTTGACATCCACCAAAAGGATTCTGAATTCCCAGGGTCCCCCATTGGTCAGCTGATTGGTTCCGACCTGGGTCGGGGCCTGGACTTCCCAGCCGTATTGAATCAGCAGCTTTCGCAATGCTCGGGCCAGGGTATTGGCCGCCTCCGGGGCGATGGACTCTCCCCGGATGACCAGTCCGAGGTTTTGAGTTTCGATACCGTTGATGACGAATTCTTCGGACTTTTGTGCGGAAATGGATTGCAGCAGCATGGAAATCCGGTTTCGATTGGCAACCAGTTTTTTGACCACGCTGTTCTCCGCTTGCATCGACTGAAGCGCCCCCCGCAAATCCTCCAATTGTTCCTCCGCCTTCTTTTGCCCCTGCTCAGCTGCTTTCAGCTTTTTCCGGGGTGTCTCGGTTGCCGTGATTTCCTTTTGCATCAGATCCAGTTGGGATCGCAGGTACAGGTAATGTCCAACGCAGGCAAGGAGGATGACCGCGGCAAAGGCAAAAGCGCCAGTCAGCTTGGTCTGTTGGGAAATCGGTTTGATTTTGGTGCGGATCTGCGGTGCAGCGCCCTGCTCGATCTGCTGAGCCCAACCCTCGGTCCAGCGGGACAGGGTCTCGTCGTCGCTGAGACGATGCTGGGTTGGGGGAAGGAAATCACTTGAAATGCCGAGTCCGGCTTCGATCAGGCACTCCGTATTCTGGTCGAGATCAAAGTCACTCGATTCAAGGATCTCGATCCAACGCTCGCTTTTGGGTTCGGCATTGGCGATAGCCACTCGCCGCAAACCGGATTGGTTGAAGCAGCAAACGGCATGATTCCAGAATTCGATCCTCTGCATGCCCGGTCCGTCAGCAGGCTCGGAAAGCCGGGTTGGATTGGCATACGGGCTGGACACGCCGACCAGCGTACAGGAGTGGCTTTCAAGCAGTTTTTCAAGGGACGACAATGTTGCCGTTGGCAGTTGGCAAACCAGGAAATTTCTCTGCTGGTCATTTCCCTTGGTTTCAACAAAATCGAGTTCCGACTGCAGGGCTTCGATGCCAGAGAACGATTCCGCTTCAAAGCGGAGGCTCTGGTTCAGTTCCTCGCCCGACAAAAGTTCGGAATTGACCCGGGGAAGGGATACCACCTGGGTCCAGACTTCTGTTGAAACCAGGAAGATCTTCTTGGCCGGCCTGCTCGTGGAGAGTTTGAGAATAGATTCCACGGAGCCCAAAAGGGAATCGGTGATGGAGATCTCGCTGGTATCGGGTTGATAAATTCCAACCAGGCGATTTCCCGAAAAATCGGCGCGCACCGACATCGACTCTGTGTGAATCAGGAGAGTAAGGCTGGGACGTCTAAATGACATGCATCCACTCTTCAATTACTGATGGGGAGGTCTTGTACATTGTTGGTTGTGGGCAGGATGTTCAGATTCTGAATGGGGCTTTTTTGAGGGTCGTCGGTATTATCAGAGAAATCACCCGAGTTGTCCGGGGTCAGGTCGTAGTAGGCCCGCAGGGCTCTTGGCCCGACCGGAAACGAGACGTGATTGCCGCCGGACGTCTTGAATTCGAATGAAAAAACATCAAATCCACTCCCGTTGGAAGTGGGGCCGGTCACGTTGGCTCTTTCAATTCTAATCAGACCGGTTTCCCTATCCGGGTAATAAATCTGAACAATGATCTGACTGGCAGTCGCGCTGACAGTATCAGAAATCATGACGGTTCCGGTGACTGTGCCGAAAAACTGCGAATCGTTCAACTGTACAGCGGGTAAATCGGCGTCGTAGCCGGTACCCCCCGGTTGGTCATCTTTCCCAAGGCTCCGGATGCCGATGATCGAATCGCCAGCAGCCAGAACGTCAAGATCGCCGGCTTGCCTCAAATGCGAATCACTGCCATGCGTTGCAGTCGCCAGGTTGGAACGCAGCAGGTTCCCCCAGGAATCCTTCAGGGAGCTGGACCCGATCGCAAGTTGCAGATACGGGCCCCGCCATCCGGATCCGACCAGGACCTCTTGATCGGCGACAACCGTCTGCCCATCCGAGTCCGTCGTGTTGGCCACACTGACCCCTGTCGCGGTACGAATGGAAAAGCTTGCCGGCGGTGAGCCTGCGTTGGCAACGTTTTCAAAAAGTTGGCGAAGGGAGAGGCTGCTGTCCGCTTCAGTTATTGCAACCGGGAGGCCTCCCAGATCCACCACGAAGCCTGTAGGGAAGACAGTGCCGTTGGTGTTGGTCTGCTGGTTCAGGATGGCATCGTTGACTTCTTGGACCAGTCGCTGCGTTCCTTCGAAGCGGGACTGGTCTACCCTGGGGGCCACGGTGGAAACTGCTACGGTAGCCAGGATGGCCAGTATCACGAGCACAACGACAAGTTCGACCAGCGTCAGGCCGGTCCCGGGATGTTTTCTATTCACGTAAGTCGGACACGAAAAGGAAGAATACGAGATCGTCACCACATTCATCCAGCGAAAGCTGCGAGCCGGCAGCGGACCCGGGAATCATGTCGGTAGTTGAAATGGGGGTGTCCAGGATCCGGTTTCTGCCCGGGGATACCAAGCGTGCGTAGTTGGCTTCGTCGGAATCAATTGATCCATCCTGGTTGAAGTCGACCTGCAGGACGATCGTTTCTCCCCACGCATCCATGATGGCGGGTCGGTCGGTCAGGTACGGGCCCCGCCATCCAAGTTTCAGGACAGGGTCGAATTCAGACAGTCCATCGAATTCGCCCGAAACCGAATAGCTGTTTTGGAGTGAGCCCAAATCGAGAAACAGGTCATTGAGGCTCCGGATGAAAAAAAACGGTTTTTGTCCAAGGTCGGACCAGACACCCGTTCTTTCCTTTGAGCCGGTGATGACGGCTCCCAGGTGCCGCAAGTTGGTTTCTGAAACGATTTGCTGCGGCGATTTGTCCCCGGCGGGTGTGGCAATGTTCAAATCGAACAGCCCGACGATAATCCCAGCCAGGGCGACCAGGATCGTCACCACCAGAACGAGTTCAAGCAGGGAGAATCCGCTTGCTTTGGTTTTGGGGTTCGACATTTGCGGAGTTCCAGTTGCCACGCTCACAACGATGCGGCGTCGGTTTTTTTGAGTAAAATCCCACGGCGATTTTGTCAGTTTGCCAAACAGTTATTGGATCCACGCAATGACGAAAACCGGATTTTGTTTCCATCCCGCGGTCGCGATTGGGACAGATTGAAATCCTTTTGGGGAAGCCGGTGTTTGGATGATCGCCTCACGTGGATTATAGCCAAGGATCTCCCTGTTCGGTAACCAATTAAAGTTGAATTTCGACAGGATCGCTTTATTGGTTCATTGCAAGGCTTCAGCTTCCGATAGTAGCGGATAGGGCACCTTTGAGTGCAGGTCACCGACCACCCGGTGTTCCTTGCAATGCCAGGTTTCGCAGGCTGGTGGCAGGTTTTTTTGCGGGTGGGGGCAGGAACCGCAATCGGGGAAACGATGTGCCCCGTTTCCCGGGGAATTGTCCTGTTCAGAAGCCTCAGTTCTCCAGGGTTGTGACTTCACCCCCATTCAGGGTGCTGAAGGCACGCCAGGTCGGCAATTCAACATTTTCCGAAATCACCTGCACCGAACCGTCGGCAAAAAGTGAATTGACAATGGTTGGATGGTAGCTCCTGCTGGTCACGGTGGCAAAGGTCGAATTGCCGTTAGGGGCGGCGGGGGTCTTGCCTTCCCGGTAGCTGGTCCAGTCTGCGTCCCACTCCCGATCGTCAACCACGCAGCGGATCTCGGTGTTGGGCGTGAAGTAGGTTGTGAAGCCGGATTGGTGAACCCGCGCGTCGACCCATTCGGTGTGTCCCGAGGTGGCCTTGAAACTGCCGACGCCACATAGCTCGTCAAACGTCTCGGGCGCCGGGTCGGGAACGTTGGCAGAATCCCGGAAATACGGGGTGTATGCCTTGACTTCGGAGGCCAGCATGGTGTTGCTGAGCCCATCCAGAAACGAGCCGAATTTTTTGCGGCTGTTTGGGTAGAACGCTCCTTTACCGCCCGTGTTGGTATTCGGGTCGTACACAAACCAGATGCCCATGTTTACTGC
This sequence comes from Planctomycetota bacterium, assembly GCA_036336715.1. Classification (GTDB taxonomy): domain Bacteria; phylum Planctomycetota; class Planctomycetia; order Pirellulales; family Pirellulaceae; genus JABAAE01. The sequence continues at coordinate 6,674 of JAYZFP010000061.1, read as the reverse complement.
ATAATTTAACGGGTAATGGTAGGGCACGCCGTTTTTCATTCGTTGCCGATCCTTGATTTCCGATGGGCAGAGTAAGACGGGGATTCGCATCACCTGAATTTCGGGAGAGGCACCGTATCCCTGGGTGAAGTCGATGCGATCGTAAATATTGTCCTGCTCTAAAAACGGGAGGATTCTCGCTTGAGTCGACCAACTGCTGGTCGGGTTGTAGGGGTCAAAAATAGCGCCCGGAGGGAGCTTCTTGAGAGCAGATTCATAATTGTGAAACGCAATCCCAATTTGTCGCAAGTTATTCTGGCAGGCCATCCGTCTTGCGGCCTCCCTGGCCGCCTGCACCGCGGGGAGGAGCAGGGCGATCAGGATTCCGATAATGGCAATCACCACCAGCAGTTCAACAAGAGTAAAGCCATGCCTGGCTCGCTTTTTTATGTTCAGGTTTGTCATTGATGACTTTCTTTGGTTGTCTCGATTGACTTGGTTTCTTTATGGTATTGAGACTCAGTGTCAATAACAAGTGGTGGACGGTGCTTTTTGACCGTTTTTCGGGATTTTTTCGAAAGCGGGCAAGGTTTGGCCGATAGGGGCACGGGATCGTCGAGAATTCCCTAGAATTGAAGGTGTTATTCCGCCGCATTTCAGCAGAAGAGTCCGAAGCAGCAGAGAAAGGCTGTCTGCTGAACAGGAGGTTTGGCCGGGAAAATTCGGTGGAGGTGTCTTTCGAGCATGCTCCTCTTGTCAGAGTGCTACCGGAATCTGAGAATCCGGGAATCTGTGGATGATCCGGGCAGCTCGGGATGCGGGGATTCCGAGTGATCGCCGCCGTTTTCGGGTTCTCCCGGAGAGAGAGTGTGTTCTGGACAGAAGGTTAGCAAGTCAACCGGTTGCTGAACCGGAAAAAGGTTCGCGGGTTGGTTGGACGTGCCTTGAGAGAGCAGCGAAATGGAAACCGTCTGTATTAGTGAGTCCGCTGCAAAACAAAGGATGGGAGCCTTTCCAGGATTTTCCTGGTGCGGGATTCCGGATAAATGGAAATTGCCTGGGATGCCTGCTGGGCGAATTCGTTTGCGCGGCTCTTTGTGTATTCGATCGACCCCTGCTCAAAAAGAAGTTGCTTCATCTCCTCAGATTCGACTCCGCTGTGTAGCAGACGTTCCTTGAGCGTTGTCCTGGAACTCTCATTCAGCGATGCGAGGCAGTGGATGACGGGCAGCGTCGGTTTGCACTGGTCAAGATCGGTGCCCAGCGATTTTCCCGCTTCGGACTCGCAGCCCAGAATGTCCAGCAGGTCATCCACTATTTGAAAAGCAATGCCCAGGCTGGTTCCGTACCGGGAAGCAGCAGCCACCATCGGGTCGCTGCCGGCTGCGTAGTGAGCGCCCAACTTGGCTGAGCAGCTGCAAAGAACGGCCGTCTTGGAGTCAATGATTTCAAGGTATTCCTTCTCCTCGAGCTCCAATCTTTCCCGTGTACCAATCTGGCGAATTTCCCCTTCGCAGACGCGGTTGGTTGCCTTACCGATCTCCCTGGCTGCAAACGGTGTTGCCAGCGTGCTGGTCAGGTAAAACGCGTGGGAAAAAAGGTAGTCGCCTGTCAGAACAGCTGCCTGGTTTCCGAATTCGCTGTTAATTGTCTGATGATGTCGTCTCTGGTCAGCGGAATCGAGAATGTCGTCGTGAACCAGCGTCGCGGTGTGGACCATTTCCATGGCCGCCGCAAGCGTCAGGTGATCGATGCTGATCTTTCCGCATGCCCTCGCGAAGAGCAGCAGGAGGGCGGGCCGTAATCGTTTTCCCGAAAGCCGGTTGCTTCGGGAAAGGAGCTCGTTCACCGGTGGGTGCGAGCTGGAGAGCTCATCGCGAAGAATTTCCTCTACCTGCGCGAGTTCCCTTTCGATTGGCTGGTAGAGTTCAGCCAGCATGTTGGTGGTATCAGGTGTCTTCAGCATGGGTACGTTCGACTTAAGGCCGAATTTCCTTTCCCGTTCTCACCTCAACCCCTTCTGGCCAACCCGACCCCCCGTATGGAAAGGATCCGGGCTTCAGGAAGTTTTTGGCTGTTGATTGTCGCCTTGATTTGAATTGGTTTTTTCGACCGATGTGACTTGCTGTTCCTCCGGGGTATCCCCGCTGCGTTCAAAATGGCCGGATTTGCCACCCCACTTTTCGTCCAACCGGACCGAATCGATTTGCATGCCCCGGTCGACAGACTTGCACATGTCATAAATTGTAAGTGCCGAGGCGGCTACTGCCGTCAGTGCTTCCATTTCCGCACCCGTTCGGGCAGAAACCCTGACCCGGGCGGAAATCTTCAGCACCGTATCTTCGGCGAACTCGTATTCGATCTGAACCCCCGAAACCGGGAGCGGATGGCAGAGCGGAATCAGGTCGGCCGTCTTTTTGACGGCCATGATTCCTGCAAGGCGGGCAACCTCCAGTACATTTCCCTTGGCAAAGTCATGCTTCCTGATGCGGGATAGCGTTTCCGCCTTCATCTTCACACGACCGCTCGCTCGGGCAAAGCGTTCCGTGACCGGTTTGGAGCCCACATCGACCATCTGCGATCGACCCTGCTCATCAAAATGGGTGAAATCTGTCATCTTCCCATCGCGTTTAAAACCGGGAGAAACGGGGAAGATTAACGCATGGCCGGGGAATTTGCAATCTCGTCGATTGGAAGGCGGGCTTCTGACAACCGTGGTCGTGGAAGCTGGGGGTTGCACGGGAAGTTGGACGTGCCCCGGGGAATCAGGAAGGCGGGGTTACCGGAGATTGCCGAAGGCAATGTCATTCCGGTGATCTTTTCAGCTTCGGGTCAGGAGTCAAAGACGAGGGGCAGGTGAAGGACGCTGCATGGTGAGGAGACGCTGCTTTTTCCTGTTGGTATTGTCCGGTGGTTCCCGAAAGGTCGTCGGTGTTGCCTGGGCCTGCAGGAGTTTTCGGGCTTCCACTTGTGATTCTTCCCAGCTTCCCCTTTCGGCCAGAGAAATGATGGTCCTGAGCCACCTCTGTTCGCTTTGGTGAAGCTTTTGGGACTCGGTATACTCGTCCAGCAGTCTCGCTATTTTTCTCACCCTTTCAAGATCCTGCTGGTTGCAGGCAGAGTAAAGAGCCTGCGTCAGTTCGTAACCCAGTTGGCTTGTCTTGCCGTAGCCGCGGCTGAAGTAAAAGGCCGCTCCCGCGGCCAGGAGAACAGCCAGTGCGAGGAGCAGGATCCGCTTTCGATTGTTCATGGTCTAACACCCCCTGGTCGGCTGGTGGGGGGGAAAGAGAGCGAGTGGGGTGGGGGAGAAGCCGTCATTGAAGCCCATTCCAGTCGATGGACTCGCTCTCGGCCATGCTGGAAAGCTCAGCGAACAGGATAAGGTCGATGTTTTCCGAGAGGAACTGCACCGAGCCATCCCCCAGAAGCACATTGCCCCCGGTGGGGTGTTCGGAAAACATCTGTCCCACATGGTAGGTCGGAAAATTCACCGGATGGATGATGGGAAAACCGGTAATATCCAATTCCCCGCCAGACGGTCCGGCGTGGACCAGGGTCAGGGTGGCGGCAGCATCCGGTCCATTTTCGGGAGACACAAAACCGGGATGGGTGTAAGCACCCGGAACAACGCCAACCCAGGTTTTTTCGCTCAGCCTTGACCCGTGTTCGCCGACAAAGATCGTATTGGAGGTGCCGTCCAGGATGTTGGCAAAGCGGGTCGTTGAATTGCGGAAAAAGGGGCCGTCCGCAACGACGCCGGCATCTCCATTTATTTCGACGGTCGTGGTGGTGCCTGTGTAAATGTTGGTGAAAATCGTCCCTGTTTTGGCGGAACCGCATTCCCCCCAGCAGGACTCCTGGCCGTGACTGGCGACGTAGTGGGACCTGGCAAGTGTGATCGGTTCCCCGTATCGCAAAAGCGGCTGGCGCGTTTCATCCATTACGACAAATGGATCGGTCTTGATTGCCGAGGAAGGGCAGAGGAACAGCGGCAGAGTTTGCTGGACCGATTCCCGGTTGACCGGGTGCCAGATTGACAAATCAAACCGGACCTGGTCGGACAGGTTTTCCTGCTCTGCAAAAGCGAGCAGTTTCGACGCCCAACCCCAGCCGGGAGCTGCGTCCCATGTTCTGGAGTCGATCTCGGCCCAACCGGGGCCATCGCCGTCCGAGGTGCGGTAGGAATCGTAGCCAGATGGAAATCGCTTCAGGGTGTCGTGATAGTTGTGAAGAGCCAGGCCGATCTGTTTGAGATTGTTCACGCACTGGGTGCGGCGGGCTGCCTCGCGAGCCGATTGAACTGCCGGTAGCAGCAACGCGACCAGGATGCCGATGATGGCGATGACGACAAGCAATTCGACGAGCGTAAATCCAGTCTGATTCGACGGTTTGGACACGATTGGCTTTGCGGTTTTCCGGGGGCAGGACTTGAGTTTAGCCTGGGCTACAAAATGTCAATTGTACCCTTGGCTACAACTGGGTCAATCCCGTGCTGGAAAAATCCGGGTTTTGACTAGAATAAAGAGGACCCTGAAGAGTTCTTTGTCCAGAAAAAGAAAATCATGCCGAAGTCGAGCAAGGCCGGGACGGGCCCACCAAAACCGGTTGACACAAAATCGGCGGTGCACGAAAGAATCCGGAGTGATCACGCCAGCGAAACGGCGGAAGACTATGTCGAAGCCATCCTGGACGTGATCGAGGAAAAAGAGCTTTGCCGTTCGGTTGACTTGGCTCGCAGGTTCAAGGTTTCCCATGTAACGGTCAACAGGACATTGAAACGTCTGGTCCGCGATGGATTCGTAATTGCCAAACCCTATTCACCGATCCAGTTGACCTCCAAGGGGCTGCGCACTGCACGGGCTGCCCGTTCAAGACACGAGATTGTCTACCGGTTTCTCCTTGCCCTGGGCGTCAGTCCGTCGACGGCAGCCGTCGACAGTGAGGGAATTGAACACCATGTGAGCCGTGAAACACTGAAGGCCATGGAAAATTTTGGCCCCGGTCATTAGGTGGGGCCCGCAATTCGGTGGCAGGGACAATCGTCAGGGGCGATCGTCACCCGCAGGTTTTTCTTTTTGGCTGGCAAATGACTGATCGTCCCTGCTGAGTCGATTCAGTGGAACCGAGATCACGTCACCGTTGAGTTTTTTCAGCTTGACTGTGACGCCGTCAAAGGAGAGAAGCTCTGCCTCAACTTTGAATTTGCCATCACTGGATGTCCAGGTGCGAAGCATACCGCTTCCACCCGAAGGGGTGGCGGGTGACAAATCATCGGCTGGCACGTTCTTCAGCAAATCATTGACATACTGACGGCCTGCCGAATTTTCTGTCTTCTCGGCGAATGACTGAAGGGTGGATACAGCTCTTTGCCGGATGGACCTGGTCTTGTGATCGAGTTTGCTTATTGCGGTTGCGACATTTCGGATCTCTGAAAATTCCTGTGGGCTTTCGCAGGCCGCACGAAGTTTCTTTTCCAGCTCATTGAGAGGGATTCGAAAGGGCTGCAGGGTGCCGATATCAGATTTGAGTTGTATTGCCTTGACGGTGGAAGCAAAGCGATTTTCGGAATCAAGATTTTCACCGTAACCTGCAACCAGTTCGCTGACGCTTGCCGTCATTTGCCCCGCAAGCGAGTTGTTGGTGATGGCGGCACCTGCAAAGCTCTTGATTTGTCCAAACGGACCGAGCTTTTTGACTTTTTTGAAGAGGGTGCCAGCCGTTCTGAAATCACCTTCCTCAAGTGAGGTTTCGATCTTCTGGTTGATTTCGCTGAGGACTTTGACTTCTCCCAGGTCGAGTGGTCGCCCCATCTCTCGAACAGCCGCAGCCATCAATGACGGCAGTTGGTCTCCTGAAAGGGACCCGCTCTGCGCGTAGAGTTTTTTCCCATCCGCCCGGATGACAAAGATCTTTGGAATGGTGTTTCCTTCGCTGCGGTGCTTTTGCTGCAAGGCGGCATATTCGGGTGTTGCGGTATCGACTTTGAGTGGCACAAACTGTGTCACCAACGGCGCTAGGCTTTTTTCCGTGTTCAGCCTGTTCAGGAGCGCCTGGCAGGGGGGTCACGTCTTCTTGCCAGCCACCACGAACATCGTGCGGCCTGTCTCCGCCGATATTTTTTCCGCCTCGGCCAGCGAGAGCTGGGCCATCGAAAGGGAAGGTGAAAGCAGGCTGGATGCCAATGCTGAAAAGAGGATTTGATGAAGTTTCATGCTGAATGTCTCGCAAAAGTTGCCAGTGGTATTCTAGCCTCATTTTCTCTTTCAGGTAGCTCAAAAGGGTCCGGGCAAGCTTGATTTGATTCCTTTTGCTTCAGATCGACCAGGCCTTGGAGGCTGCCGATGGACTCTCCGAAAGCCGGGTGTCGCGAGAGAAGCAGGAGCGACAGCAGGATGCGTCGAGGCCCGATTTGCGGAAGGTCGTCGAGGAAACGGGTGAAAAACCGGTCGGGAAGGCCCTGGCAGTGAATCCACTAGCGAATGATGTCACGCACGATCTTGCCATGCACATCGGTCAAGCGGAAACGCCGGCCCTGGTGCTTGAAGGTCAGACGCTCGTGGTCGATTCCCAGTTGATGCAGCAGTGTGGCCTGCAAATCGTGAACGTGCACCCGCTTTTCCACCGAGTTGATCCCCAGTTCATCAGAGGATCCATGGGAACATCCCGGTCGGAATCCACCCCCTGCCAGCCAGAGG
>JAYZFP010000060.1:0-29655 GCA_036336715.1 Planctomycetota bacterium | reverse complement strand
CACCTGAACCGCCCGTTCGTGCCAATTTGAACCGGGTTCCAAATTCCCGATTGTGCGCATCGAGCACCTCCTGCACCGGCTTGGCAATTCCAGCTGCGCAATAGATGTTCAGCTCCTGTTCCCCTGCAAACTCCCGTTTGGCTTCGGGACGCAACGCCAGTGCCAGGTAAAATAGCAGGCCAACAGCCAACAGGGAGCAGACCAGCAGCAGCGTCAAACCAGACACCCTGCCCAGCCGTAATCGTCGGGGGTCGTTTGCATCTCTGTACATCAATTCCTCTAATTCCTCTGCAGGTCCACAAAAAACAGGCCAAACCATCCGATTTACGTCACTCCGTTCTGTCATGTTCCAGGCGGTCCACCGGTTCCATTGCTGAAGTAATCCCGTCTGTTGCCTGCAAGACCTCTCCGTCCGGACTCTCGACCAACGGACCGCTTGAAAGCCTACCCTGTTCGAGGCGGTGGACACGGTCAACACGTTCGCCCAGACCCGGCTCATGGGAGGCAATCAGAACTGCACCGCCCGAATCTGCAAAGTGTCGCAGGATCTCAAAAACCATCCTGGAGTTTCTTTCGTCGAGGTTCCCGGTTGGTTCATCAGCAATCAGGACAGCGGGTTGATGTACCAGTGCACGAATCAGGGCAACCCTCTGCCGTTGTCCATGGCTCAACTCAGCCGGTCGATGACCGATTCGGTCTTCCAGTGAAAATCTTTCCAACCACTCAATCGCCTCGGCCCTGTTAGCGGCCGGATGCAGGAGCAAGTTTTCCAATACTGTCAGGTAGGGAACCAGCTGCAATGTCTGGAACAGGAAACCAACTTGCCTGGCCCGAACCTGTTTTCGTTTCGAGGTACCGGCCTCGGAGAGATTGTCGCCACTCAGCCAGACCTCACCGGTCGAAGGTTTCAGCATCGCACCACAGGCAAGCAAAAGGGTGGTTTTACCACTTCCGCTATCTCCCTGGATTCCCACCAATTCTCCGGGGAACAAATGCAGATTGACATCCTTCAGGACCTCGATCGGCTGGCCGTTTTTCCGGTAAACATGTGACAAGCGACAGGTTTTCAGGATTGCGTCTTTCATGCCGGGTCCTTTCCAAGCAGATTCGCAGGATGCTGACCTGCAGCAAACAGGGCCGGAATCGTGGTAGAGAGGCCGGAAAGGAGAACCGCCAAAATCCAGATGATGACCAGGGAACCCCCGTCCAGCGTTACCTTTCCGCCGGTGACCTGAAAAAAGGCGGTGGAAAGAAACCAGGCCACACCACTGCCCGCCAGGATCCCCAGGAAACCGCCAGCGCCGGAAAGCAACATGGCCCGCAAAACGAGGATGGAAAGAATCCGACCGGAACCAAAACCGAGTGCGTTGAAAACACCAATTTCGTTACGTCGTTGGACCGTATTCCAGGCGCCCAGGATCGAAACGGAAACCACCAGAAACAGCCAAAGTCCATTGGTAAGAAATTGCATGTTGCGAATACTGGTCGAACGAATCCTGGATCGCGCCGTGGCGATCCCCTGGCGACGCAGAATCTGGGCCTGGTCCGTAATGTTGGCCAGTTCATTGGTCAGTACCACGTCAGAAGTCACACCCAGCTGTTCACACTTTTCACTGGTGCACTCAATGGCTTCAATGCGACTCAATTGGCCAACATTGCCAAAAAGGTCCTGGGCAGTCTTGAGGTCAAGAAAGACAGCCGAATCCTGCCAGGTACCTGTCTCCCGGTTGACACGACTGACACTGTATTCCTCTTCCCCAATATTGACCGTCGCCTCGGCATCCCGCTGAACCTTCAATTTTTCCGCAACCGCAGAACCAAGCTGCAAAGCATCTTTTCCCAACGATTTTTGCATTGGAGCCTTGGGGCGGCCCGGCATGGGAATGGACGCTGATATGCCGACAACGCGAACAGTTGCACTCGAATCACCGCGGGAGACAACCGCTTTTTTTTCCAGCATCGGAATCAGGTGATTGAGCGAAGCTTTGAATTCAATCAATTGCCGGACCACCTGCTCCGGCATTGTTTCCTCCGAAAAACCACCCTGCTCGTGGTAGTCCACCTGGTCAACCGAAGACGGCAGGATCACAACATTGGAGCCGATATCCCGTGAATGACGAAATATCTCACGGTTGAATCCGGTTTTGTAGACCGTGAAGAAGCTGATCAGGGCTGTGATTGCCGCCACTACGGAAACGAGCATCATACCCGTTTTCCAGCGAAAAAGGATTTCCCGGACCGCCACCTGGAATGCATTCATGATTTCAACCGCTCCGTACGCTGTTCCAGAGGACGGCTGCTGCAATACCCACCAGCAACAGCACCACCAGGGCGGACGGAAAAAGAAGGGAGCCGCCCGTTTCCACGGCGGAACCTTCAGGAGAACGGACCACTTTCGATTCGTCACCGACATCCGATGTTTCAGAAGTCGAACTCGCTTTTGATTCCATGCCCGAAGCTCCGCCGGCTTCGTTGTTCTCTGCCGGCAGTTCGCTGCCAGCTGCGCCCGTTAACGGGGCCCTTCCGTTCGGATTACCCGCGGCCATTCGATCACCGGACTTTCCGTCAATGGGTTCCAGGTCATGAATGATCAACCCGGGGCCGAGTTCCAGTCTCCTGGAATCGCTCGCAGCCCGTCCGGCTTTCCTGACAATGGTGGCGATTTCACTTTTGACGTAGGCCGCGTGCGGGTCAAAGTTGAGCGTCGACTCAGTAACTCTTTCCATTTCCAGTGACCAGCGATGGGCCAACTGGTGTCCGTAGAGAAAATCCCGATCCAAATCACATTCACAGTCTCCCCCGCAAATGGAAGCCCGCCCCACCAGCTTTTCCGGGGTGGATTGCGACAGGGGCATCATGCCTCCCAACCTCCGACCCTGTCCGTACACAATTGCAAACGAGGGCTCCCTGATTCGCCCCGCTCCCAAAGTCAGCGTCAGCCATTTTTCCTGAGCCTGGGCGGACCTTGAAAGGACAAAAAAACGGGGTGGTTTTTCGGTCGGCTTTTCAAGCATCCACATCTGCCCGGACAGTTTTTTGATTGCCGACTGGAGTATCCTGTTTCCAGCCAGGTTCTGGTCCGCATCGTCCGTTTCAAAAAGCAGGATGGAACAGAGCGATTCGCTGCAGGCACGCAACAATTCCTCCCTGAGATCAGAGTCTACCAGGTCACTGAGTGAGTTGACCCAGGACTCATTCAGTTCGCTGACGTGATCCCATTGGCTGACCAGGAAACTTTCTCCCGCTGAGTGCGAAAGAATGGCCGCACCTGCACTGGCAACCTGTCCCCCGGTCCCAGCTTCGGTCATGCGTGCCTGGAACTCATCGCTGTCCGACGGAATCCACAAATGCGAGACATTGGACCGAAGCAGCACCCGCCGCACTTTTGAATCAAGCTCCTGAAAGGCCTCGCGGTCCATTTGCTTTGGCTTGGCAAGGGTCAATTGCCACCCAAAAGCGTGCACATCCACAAAACCGACGTCCCGCACACTGTATTTGCACCTGAAAGAACTGACCGGCGGCTCCGTTGCTGTGGCAGGCCCCAGACCGGCAAGGGCCAGCCCAGTCAACCAGACAAAAACCACGCAACCGGCCCGGCAGGAAGGCGTGCTAGCAGACGACCCAAAGCAGGGCAACGGTTGCCGGTGGCAAACCGGCCCCAATTTCCAGTCTGCGGAATTTCGCGGCTCGGTGCTCCCGGGGTATTTCAAAACGACCATCCAACTAGGCTAAGAAAATCAAAAACAGGTTAAAAGGGACTATTTCGGGGAAGGCAGGTTTTTCGGCAAAACATCGGGCAGAATTGAAATTTCGCTATCAAGTTCCGCTTCGGCAACCGGTTCGAAACAGAGAGAGGTTTGCAGGGAGTACTTGCAGACACAACTGGCACTCGCCTCGGGTATCAGCAGTCGCCCCCCCGCAGGAATGATATTGATCCAGCAACCGGGCCGCGAGGGTGCCAAAGCGGTGAACGGGTTGGACTGCTTGCTGTTCATATTCAAAACCGTCGGAAAACTGGCCCTGAAAAAAAGGCAGTTGCCACACCCGGAAAGCGTGCCACAACTGTGACCAGGTCTCCGGAGCGTCCAGTCTTTCTGCATACCCGATGGAAGGGTCTTTTTCCCTGTCTTCAGTTCATAGCAGAAAGGTTCCGCCATCAGGCGACAGACGCCGTCATTCTGACGCAGAACCAGGGGATGATGCACCTGTTCACCATGGTAGAGTCCCCCTTTGACATGATCGTGCTGCAAACTCCACACGGGCTGCCCTGTGGAATGGGAGAGCATGCGGAAATGGTAGCGAGCTTTGCCGGAGAGACTTTCGGATGAGGTCAGCAGGATCCCCTCGGGAGTCAACTGCGAATAGAGAACATTTTTGGCCTCTGGCCAGACCAGTTTTTTCTCCCACAGGGTCTCTCCATTATCGAGGTCCAGGCAGACCAGGAAAGCATCCTCCATCAACAACGCCAGCGGAATGCGGTCCGTGGAATGCTCCAGGCAACTTTGGGATCGGGCCTCGACCAGGACCACCCGTCCCTCCTCGAAATCGACCGAAATTCCGCCGTGCGGAATCAGGCCAAGAGATTCTCGCTGCCATTTGCTCCCGAAATCAGTGCCGGTTACCAGGATCTCGCGACTGCAAACCAGCGGACGTTCCGATCGATAGTCCTGGTCGACAAACGTTCGCTGCGTTTTACGGTCGGTAGCAATTCGAGGCGCAGACGGCTTCATCCGGGTCAGCACCAGTTCTTCTTTGCCCTGTGCCAGGTATCCCCAACGCCGTTCACCAACGTCCACTGGCAGCGATTTCAGCAGTTTGCCCTTCAGCGCGTCAAGCAGCAACACCCGTTCGTTGCAAGCGGCGTAAACCTGCTCACCGTTTTCAGTGAGACAGACATATCCGCCATCATAGGGTGTCACGTATCGCATGCTTTTTTCCGGCAGCTGATATTGCCAACGTTCGGTTCCATTGGCCGGATCCACACCAATCAGGACTCCATCTGCCTGGACAATCATGGCAGGACCGGCTGACAAGGGAGCGGGACCGCGAAAATGCCGGTCCGGCATCCTACTGGGCCCCACGCCTCCAAACCACTTCAACTTGAAAGCTGCAGCATTCCCCACCTCCGGGTCTCCGGAATCCGCCAGGTTCGAAGGATCGGCATACTGGTGTCGCCAACTCCCCAGTCCCTCTCGAAAAGGTTTGCTCCGGATCCTGCCATCCGAATGCATCAAAACTCCCCCTTCGCAGACCAGCGGCAGCAACTGATCTTCGGCAAGGAAGGAGGACTCTGGGCACTGGACAACGAGATTAAAAAGATTCGATTCAAACGGAAACCGGTCACCTTCGAGGCGTTTGATGATCACCCGCAAACCGTAAAGTTGCCGCGAACGGAAATGCTCACGCAGCGACCTGGCCTGCTCTTCATTTCTCGCCAGGCCCACCAGTTGCAGCTTGGTGGTGGAAACCAGCTGCTCAATCGCGGCCCTTGGATTTCGCCCCTCCACCAGGCCGAATCCCGACGCAGACTGCAGCCGCTCCGTCGCACGGGCGAGGCTATCCACCAGGGACTGTTTTGGCCTTGCCGAATCGTCCGCCGGCACCCCGGGACTATGGACGACCGGAGCCCGGGCAGGTGCCGCCTTTTTCAGGTCGGTCCCAGGAGTCCCGGTCCGGGAAGGATGCCACGCCAGGAGATGGCCCCTGTCGGTAGTCGCAACCAGCACTTCCTCTCCCCCCTCGCCCTTCGCGGAGACCGCCAGGTTGATCACCTCACCATAATCCCGGGGAACGGCGAGGCTCTGAATCAGTTCTCCGGTATCGGCATTCACAAATTCGACGGAACCCTCTCCGGCTGCAAACAGTCGGAGGTTTTGGGGCTCACCGGTTACCAGCATCCCGTTTTGGGATTTGGATTCCAGCTGCCACAACGTGGTCTGCTGCCCTTCGGCAACCTTGGCCAGGTCATGACAGGCGATTCGACTCCCGTTGGCGGTCCAGATCCTTCCCCCACCCGCTGCCACATGGCGTGCCTTGAAAGAGAGCATCCGTGCCCTCCCTTTTTCGGTGTAGGATTCGACCGAAGAAGCGTTGCCGGGCCCGGTAAAAAAAAGGTCGGGCGTCAACATGCAAAAGCTCCCACCCGGAGAGGGCAGGTCAAAAAGTTTCCGCCCATCCGCGGAATCCAGTGCATAGGGAACCGAACGCCCGGTGGGGACATAAACGCGGTTTTTTCCCGTGGCCAGCAGGTATCCCTGGGATGAGGACTCGATTTTTCGCCGCCAAACCAGCTCGCCATTGCGATCAAAGGCAACCGAGTAAACCCCCTGGCTGGGGAACAGGCCCGCGTGGGCGAATACCTTCCCGTGCTGAACCAGTACCGATGTTCGAATGGGGTGTGGACTGATCAATCGGCCGTTGCCCACGATTTCCCGGTACCCTGGCCCAACCGTTTGTTCCCACATTCGCTTTCCATCCGACAGCCTCACCGCACGCACCCGTCCATCATCGGCTCCAAAATATGCGACACCATCAAGAATCGAAGGCGCATAGCGGACCGGACCTCCCGTTTCAATCTGCCAGTTCTTTTTGCCACTCTGAGGATCCAGCGAAAGCAATCGGTCATCCGCCGAAGAAGGAACCAGGAGGTGCAACCGGCCGCTACCATCACGGGCCAGCAACGGAACGTTGGCCCGGTCATCGGTTACTCGAGGTTCAATCGACGTCAGGTTCTGCCAGACACTGCCCCGTGCCGGCTTGCCCCAGGATGCCCTCGGCGAAGGCAATTTGTGGATCCAGGTCAGCTGCCATGAGCGCGCTGTGATTTTTTGCCATCGAAAAGCGGTTCTTTGTCGATTTCCCCGGTAGGCTGGCCAATCCGCCCGCAGATGACCTCCCGGTAAAACCACCAGCAGCATCCAGAGAAAACAGCAACAGGCCAACGCACGATTTTGCAATCGATCCAAAACCGCCGGAAGAACAGAGCCTTCGGCTCCCTGCAACCGATCCTGGGCGACACTCCGCCGGGATTCCAATCCTCCGCGGTCAGGCCTTTCCGTGCAAATCTTCACAGGCAACCGGACTCCCAAAAGGAACAACCTCATTCCCGATCCTTCGAACCAGGCTCTTGCGAAGCGGAATCACCGCTCCCCTCACCCAACGGAAAAGTCTGATCGATCTTTCTTGGCAAAAACCCGATCGACGTTTCGAGCCACGATCCACAGGAGCATCCCCCACCCCCTTCGGCAGAAAGCAGCATGCCCTGGGCTGGAATGGCGCTGATCCAGCAATCGGTCCGGACCCTTGAAAATCGATTGACCTTGTCATTGCGAACATCCCACCAGGTCGTCTCACCCAACCTCGAAAAAAGGCCGTTTTTGCTGAGGGTGTAGCTCGCGCAACCATGACCACTGGGAAACCCACGCTTCAAAGTGGCACCATCAGATAGTTTCAGGACCTCGGGTCTAAGGTAAAGCAGGTCATTCTCAATGGCGGGACGTGAGATGTGTTTTCCGTGGTGGTTGGTCTCCCAACGGACATTGCGGTTCCATTTGACCTTGCCGGCGGACGGATCAAGGCAAGAGACGGAGAATGCTTTTTGGGTTGCTTCCGAGGCCACCAGAACCAGCGATCTCAACTCCCGGTTTCCACCTCCAGCGAGGTAAAGAACCGTAACCTTTCCTTTGAAAGAAGGCAGCTCGCGGCGAAAAACGGTTTTCCCGTTGGCAGGGTCCAGACAGACCAGTTCCAATTGCTGGCCCTTGTCGATGGAAAGTCGCCTGGTTGACTTTTTGAGGTGTTCGGCTGTTTTGCTTTCGATAAAGTAGATCCGGTTATCCAGTATGGTAATGGTCGGATGAAGGACCAGCCCCTGGTAGGTCCAGGCCGCCTGCCCCGTCACCGCGTCAAGTGCGAACAGCGAATCACCGGCAACGACATGAGTGTCACCTCCCGTCGGTGTGTCAAACCACTGGGATTTGCCCCACCACTTGGTGTAAGCAGCATCTGATTTCGTCGCCGTACCCAAAAGGATGCCCCGGTATCGTGCAATGTATCCCCAGTAAATTTCCTCATCCCCGTCGATTCCGTTTCGTGCGGCTGCGGGGATGGAAAACCGCTTTTCAATTTCACCGGTTCCTCCACCAAAAAGGCGAGCTTCCCCTTGGGCGGCTACGTATACCCCTTTTTCGTCTGCGCACCAGTTGGCCGAATCCCGGGGAACATTCCAGCGGAGCACCGTGGGCGACTCAACACTCCAGAGGATGGTGCCGCTGTAGCTGTCCAGGGCGATCATTCGCTGTTGGCCCTGTAAAAACAACCGACCATTTGCCGCCAGCGGTGCCGGCTTTCGGTTCTGACGATCGGTCTGGTAGCGGGGCCCCGGTTTACCAATCCAGTTGGCCACAAGGTCATCCCGGTTGGAAGCCTCCGCCAGCTCTTCACCACCATAGGCGCTGTTGTCCGGAAGGCCGTACATGTGGGTCCAGTCACCGGCACCCGCTACTTTTCCTCTCGTCCAAACCGCCTGCTCACCGCGAGCAAGAATCCCCCCGGCCGGACGAACCAATCGACGATGGGCACCCATCTGCTCCGGTGTTGCCTTCTTTCCGGCAACCACAAGCTGGGCAGTTGCAGCCGGCAGATGGTTGGATTCGATCAGGGCCGCCGCCAGACTTTTTCCATACCGGATGCTCGGATCCTGTATCCAGGTCTGGCGGAGGTGATCCAGTTCAGCCTGGTTGTCGGCAAAAAAGACGACGGTCAGATTGGATTCCCGGGAAATCCGCTTGGCAAATTCCTGGTTTTCCCTGCCAAAGACAAAAACCATTCCCCGCGGATTTTGCAACTGCTTCAGCAAACCGGTTTTTGTCCCGGACTTTGTCGAGGTGGTCCAGTCAAAGTGCGTATCAAGGGAAAAACGGGCCGAGAGTGTTACCTCTCCCGGGCCCCGCTCCGATGGCAATCCATCAAGAATCCGATAGGCCAGAACCCTTTTGACCGGCAAACCGTCAATCCGAATTCGGTGCTGGGTCTTGGGGGCTGGATCCGAAAAAACCCCGGGTTCCTCAATCGAATCCGTTTCCGACGGTGACTCGATCTGCAAGTTCCCGATTCCACCGCTCAGATCAGGTTCGTTATCATTCCGGTCCAGGATCACAAGGGTCGGGCAGGCCTGACGGGTTCCGTAACGGATTTCAACGACGCCTGGCTCCACGTAGCGGACAAACGGACCCCAGGCAAGAAAAGTTTTCGGGGTCGGTTCGGCTGGATCGCTGGCGGGTAAACTGCCAAAGTCATCCCTTTGCTTTTCGTAGTCTCCCGCGAGCTGCGAAGCGGTGCGGGCCTTCGAGTAGACCCGGATCTCCTGCAGCGCCCCTTTCAGCGGGAAGGATTCGTTCACATCCCTGTAAGCGCCCACCGTGAAAAAACGTTTCGCGGCGTAACTGACAGGACCTTTTTCAGAAGTGCTGGTAGCAGAAAGACGACCATTAACATAGAGGTTCATCCGCTCCCCATCGTAGGTACCCGCCACGTGGTACCAGTTTTTTTTCCGGAAAGGCCTGTCTGCCTTGAGGTAGGTCAATCCACTTTTCCCTCCGGCAATTGCCAGGGAAAAACGGTCACCATTGTACCCCAACAACCAGCCATGCTCGGTCGATCCATCATCCTGGATGCAACCGATAATGCCTCCCCAGGTGGCTGGCTGATCGACCCGAACCCAGGCTTCAACGGTCAATTCTTTGGCTGGCAGGTTTTCGGCCATGCGGGAATCAATCGGAAACATTGCGTCCTGCAATTCGATTCCTTCCACTTTGCCGGAACCCGGGATCGGGCGTGAAAGGGCGTTCCCCTTGAGCCTCAGGTCGACCGCGCCTGCCTGGTCGGTTACGCTCACTCCGCTCAGTTTCTCACCCACCACCGGTTGGCCTCCCCTTGTCATTCCGGACCGATGAAAAACCCATCGATGAACTAGGTCATCGTCTTGCGCCAGATCCGGTAAAGGGACCGGTTCCCGCGAGGGAGTGACGATTTCCCCGCTGGCCATCCAGGGACGCCCGGAAGTACTGCGGTAACAGAGAACCGTCCCGCAATCAGTCGCTGCCATCAGGTTGCCACCGGCATAGGCCAGTCCAAACACACGGCCCTCGACGGAAGTCTCCCATATCAACTTGCCCGTTCCCGATTCAATGGCCGCAATCCGATCCCGGCAACCGACAATCAGCGAGGAGCCGACCATGATGATTTCAAGCGGTTCCAAGGCGTCCACCTGCCACAACAATTCATTGGCCTTGCGGCTCGCAGCAAAGATCTTGTCACGGTCGATCACGTAAAAAGCGTCCTTCCGCAAAACGATGGAACGGCCCCTCGGAAAGGAAGCCACTCTTTCCTTGCCCCGAAAAACCCCCACTTGCCCTGGCCGGGCTGCCCGGCCTCCTTCAGCTCTTGCGACGTCTCCCTTTTCTGTCACCACGATGGTCACCCCGCCACCACCGGGTAACCCACCCAACTTGGCACCATTTTCCTGGTCAAACAGGAGCGGGGCGATCCGCCCCTGTGGGACAATCAGCCGCCCGTTGGCAACCAGCATCGGGCCTTCGAGAGTTGCGTTCTGGTGACGGGTGACAAATGTGGACTTGGCAGGATTCAACTCGCCGGTCTCAACGTCCACACCACAAAGGTAAGATTCGCGCCAGGGAAGAAATGAAGACGCAAAGTAGGCAACCCCGTCTCGAACCACCACACCGGTCCGAATCGGAAAGAAACTGATCAGGCGGTCATTATTCAGCACCCGACGCTGCTCGGCCCCTGCATGGAGAGAAGGGTTGAATTTCCAGATCAGCTGCCCATCCTCCTGATTCAAACAGTAGACACAGCCATCGTCGGATCCAAACAGGATCTTTCCATTGTGAATCACTGGCGCAATTCGGACCGGACCCCCGGCTACAAAGACCCAGGACTGTTTTCCCGAGTCCAGTTCGAGGCAATAGATTGCATCCTGGCTGGAGGAGCCAAAGTACACGAATTTCCCGTCACTTACCGGATGAAAACAGGCATCGTACTGACGCATCGCAGGCAAATCCTTCAGCTCGGCAAAGGCATCCCAGCGGGCCGGGCCATCCCACGCGGGATCCGGAAGCAGGCTGGACTGCCAGGTCCATTGCAACTCAAAACGGGACGCATCCAGATCCGCCTCGACAAAACCGGAACGCCCAAAGTCGCTTCGAAAAGTGGGCCAGGACTGACCCGGGACCTGCACCGATGGAAGGCAAAACGTCACGGCGAAGAGGAGTCGAAAAAAGACAATCGAGAGGTCGGTGATTCGTTTCATGATTCCATCTTCCTGCGGGGGTTTCCCGTATTCTAGTCTTCCGAATTGCCGCTGCAAAGTTGAGCCGCACGGCCACCCCCCCCAGCAGCGAACATCCCGGGTGGATTCCCGGATAATGAGAAAAGAAAATCAGCTGGAAAGCAGATACCACCGCCAACCGGTTTGGGCCGCCGGTTATTTCAGCGTCCGCGCGAAGAAACCAGGATTTCTCCTGACCGCCTGCCAGTTGGGAAATTGGCGAAAAGATAGGTGTTGGCACCGTCCCGGATCTCAACCTGGCTCTGGTTCGATTCTTCCGATCGATCTCCGATGGGCAGCAGTTGCACGGGGTGGCTCCCCACGGGTAATTCGACGCGCAAAACCTGGATTTTTTCGGGCAGCAACCGCCAGCAACGGGTGTCCGCCGACTCGGTCGCTTCCCAAAGGACTCCCCCCGCGTTGATCAGCAGGTCCGCCCACGAATTCCGTTCGGTTCCCAGCGCGTCCTTGCTGGCATAAACCGCAGATTTTTTGACCACCCGGCGGACAATCGCCCTTGCCATTTCCGCCGGGTGGCTGGCAAGGTCCTGCTGCTTCGCGATTTGCCCGAGATCGGTCACCGTCTCCGTTTGCCCGACCACTCGACCGTCCACCATGACCCGGATGTTTCGAAGCGAACCGGGAAGGACCTCGACCCGGGAGGTCCGAATCGGTGACAGGGTCGGTGGCAGTGTGTGATCGCCCAGGGCTGAGAGCATCCGGTCGGCGATCAGTAATGCCTGGCTGGTAGGGATCTCTTCTTTTTCAACCTTTCTGGGCCCCCTGCCAACGGCGGCAAAAACATAAAGCACCCCGTTTCCGGGTAGCGAGTGCCGACCATCCCGTGTCCGCAGGACGCCCCGTTGCGCCTCCTGGAACCCGGGCTGAAAACGTGCAGCCCTCTCAAAATAAAGCTCTGCCGAATCATAATCGCGGTGAGTCTCTTCGTGCAGGACTCCGGCGATAAAGGGCGCCAGAGCAATCTGCCTGAAAGGGACCACTCCGGCTTCCTCGCCAGGGGCCTCCCCGCCCTGATTGGGCGGCAACCCACTGCCGTTGTCGGATTGCTCCAGTCCTCGCCGGCTTTCCCGAATCCGATTCTCGATTTCCGCCTGCAAAGCAGTCAGTTGATTGGCATAGGCAAACGCATCATCACCGTTTTGCAGCAGGTTGGAGATCGCCAGGAAAATCAGCACGAAAAGCTGTTCATACTCATCCGGC
Source organism: Planctomycetota bacterium (assembly GCA_036336715.1). Lineage (GTDB taxonomy): Bacteria > Planctomycetota > Planctomycetia > Pirellulales > Pirellulaceae > JABAAE01. The sequence goes on along the minus strand of JAYZFP010000060.1, from coordinate 17,087 downwards.
TGAAACGGGCGAGCCTGATCATCACTGACCAACGAAGCAGCTTTTCCCAAATGCTGAAGCGGATCCTGGGAGGCAAACTGGTCACGCACCTCGCGCAAAATCCGCTCGGCCTGGTCCGGCCGGTTTTGGGCAAGCTTCACTATGCTCTGGTCCAGCTTGACCAAAACGGCGTTTTTTCGATTCTTTTCGGCCAGTTGGTCAGCCAGGCGACTGGCTGATTCAATATCACCTTGCTGAAACGACCGCTGCAGGTCTGCCCACCGTTTTGCATGAGTGGTACAACCGCAAAAGACCGTCAGCGGCAGAATCCAAACCAGCAGGAAACGTACCCCGCGAAACACAAGCTCCATCCCGTTTGATCGCGGCGTTGCGTGACTCAAACAAGGGTCCCTGGGAATCGGGCCGAAAGAACATCCCGGTCGCCCGGGCCCCGTACGATTCGATTGCCTGAAGCTTGCCGCAAACACCTGGACTCATCCTGTTGACTGATGGATTCCGGTGGATTTCCCTACCAGCCTTCCCAGCCGATCAGCCTCTCACCACGAAGAGGACACTCGGCCGTTCTACTTGCGGGTACGAAATGGATTGTAGTTGGTAATGCGGGCCAGGGAATTCTTGTGATACCCCTTGCGCACCTCGGCCGTCTGTTTGATTTGTCGCCCCGTTGCCATGTCCACCAGGCTCAGCGACAAAAGGTAGTCCCGTTGCTGACTGCTGTTGCGTTCCGTGGTTCCGGATGTGAGCTTGGCATACAGCATGTAATGAAAAGCCTGCCCCTGCTGTTGCATGGCGGCGGAAAAATTCTGCATGTTGCTCTCGATAAAAAGCTCATCCGGTTTCAGTCGGGTCAGCCTCAATCCTGCCTGCACGTAGTTCTGGTGAATCGAATCAAATAGCGGATGCTCATTGACCCGGCTGTCGATCTTTTCGTAAAGCTGTTCCTTGAAATCCACCAGCTCTTCGCCCGAACGATTCTCGATTCCTACAAAGCAAATCGAAACGCCGGAACCCAGTCCGTTCTCCTGGAACTGGAGTGCCGGGTTGGCTTCTGCAGCTTCCAGCAATTTCTGCACGGCCTCGTCAACCAGTGGGTTAAACGTCCCGGCACCGGCCGAGTGGCTGCCCACCATGTCGCTGGCTTTGGGATTCAACAGGTGCCCAACCTGGTACCCTTTGCAACCACTCCAGAAGGTGACAGTCAGCAAACCGAAAAAGAGGCAAACAGAACTTGAGAGGTAGAATGGACGTGTCATGCAAATCCTTCAGAAATACTGTCCGGGTATGCCTTTCAATGCCGGTTGGACGCGGCGTCTTTGGCAATACTGTCCGGCCGCTCGTAACCGCAGAAATAATTCGAAATCGTGTCCCCCAGTTCGGTAAGAAACATCTGTTCAAACCGGGTTGAGCTCAGACTTGAAGACACGGGGATCGGGTGATCCTTGGGAAAGGAAAATTCGACCGGCCCCTTGCCGTAGACAGGGGTCCTCGCATTTTTTTCGCTGCCCAGGTCATAAACCTGAACGGAATAATTGGTCGCCCCCCGGTAAAGTGCCGAACCCTGTTGCAGGGTGTAGCCGGACAACTCGATGGCGATCACCACATCGGCGTTCACCCCTTTACCAATTTCAAGGTAGTCGATCTGGTCCCAGTTATTGGAATCGGTCCAACGGTTCAGTTCGCTCGATGAAACCAACTCGATTTTCTTGATTTCACTGGCCAACCTGCGTCGAACCTGTTTCCCGAGAATCCGCATACTGTTGTCCGGACCATAAGGTGCCGCATCGGTCATGCAAACCACGGCCACCCGTTTTTCTTCGAGCCCGGCATATTCAGGATCCACACGGGACCCCTGCATCCAGTACATCAGGTGCGCCCCGACGCCCACGCAACCAAAACTGGAAACGGTAAAGAAGAGGACCATCATGATCCACAGGGAACGCTGTATTCTGCCATCCATGGCCAACACCCTATCTTTAAATTGGAAAAAAGTTGATCCAGATCACCCACTGCACGACGGTGACGATTGTGATTCCAAGCAAAATGTAGAATCCGGCAACCATATCCGGTGCAGCGATCCACCAGGTCCCTTTCAGACCGGAAACCAGCAGCCAAGGCGACAGCAGGAACGTCGCGATGCCGAGGAACGCGCCTCCAGCGTTGGAACGGAAGGCAGCAGTCAGGTTTCCCTTGGTCAGGTAAGCCCAGGAAGTGGTCATGCCGCAGGACGGGCAAGGCATGTTGAAAAACTCGACAACGGTACAGGGTGGAAAACCGAGTTGTTGATGAGTCCCAAAGCCTTTTTCGCTCGGCGACAGGCAAAAAGCCGTCCATAGCAGGAAAATACCGACCGCCCCGCCCGCGATGATCAACATCCGCAGGAGTCCTGGAACGGGTTCTTTCGGTTGCTGAGCGTCTGTTTCAGCTATCCGGTTCCCAACAGGATCGGTGGTTTCAGTGGTTTCCATTACCCTGGCGACCAATTTGCAGCGGGGAAAATACAGTTTGCCCCCGATCGGAACAAGTTCAATCGGGACAATTATTCGCCAGCATTCCTGTTACCGGCCTGATCTTGACTCCATTCGGCCGTTTCCTGCCCGGAAACAGTGATTCTCCTGATACCGGTAGCACGACCGCTGGTTTCATCAATTTCTACGATGGATCCTGAAAGCCTGACATCCCCGGGGGGAACCTTGAAAGACCGGGGCTTGAAGGTAATCGTCGTTTCCAGAACCCGCTCCACGTCCCGACCGATAATGCTATCATGCGGCCCGGTCATGCCAACATCACACTGAAAAGCGGTGCCGCCGGGCAGGATTTGCTCATCGGCAGTCGCGACATGCGTGTGGGTTCCCAGCACTGCCGAAACCCTGCCGTCGAGGTGCCTGCCGATCAGCTGCTTGTCGCTGGTTGCTTCGGCATGAATATCGACAAAACGCACCCGCACGTGATCCGGAATCTCAGCAAGCACCCGGTCTGCCGCAGCAAAAGGACAGTCCACCGGCCTCATGAAAACCCGCCCCATGAGACTGAATACCGCCACATCAACTCCCGTTTCGGTCTGCACCACCGTCCAATTACGGCCGGGCGCTGCCTTGGGAAAATTGGCAGGTTTGACAATCCGGGAATCCCGTTCCAGAGCCGAATAGATATCCCGTTTCTTGTAGATGTGATCTCCCAGGGTCACCGCATCGACGCCGTGATTGCAGAAATCGCGAAACGAGCCCGGCTTGAGTCCCGAACCATCCTCGCAGTTCTCGCCGTTGGCAATCACCAGGTCCAGCTGCTCCCGCTCGCGCAGCGGTTGGACCGCCTTGAGCACAATCTGCTTTCCTGGCTTGCCTACGATGTCACCGATAAACAGGATTCGAATCAATTCCGCACCCTCTTATTTGGCCAATTCGATGAACCGCGATTCCCGAATGACCGTGACCTTGATTTCTCCGGGGTAGGAGAGCCGCTCTTCACAGGCATTTGCGATGTCCCGGCAGATCTTGGCAGCCGCCGCATCATCGATGTCGTCAGAGCTTGCGATGACCCGTAACTCACGTCCGGCCTGGATGGCAAACGACTGTTCGATTCCCTTGAATTCCAAAGCAATCGACTCCAACTCCTCCATCCGCTTGACGTATCTTTCGAGCGATTCCCGCCTGGCCCCGGGTCTTGAAGCACTGCAGGCATCTGCCGTGGCCACCACCACCGTGTAGGGCATTTCGGTGATGATTTCGTCATGATGCCCAAAAGCCGCATGAACCACCTCCTCCTTTTCACCATGTCGCTTGAGGAGATCCGCCCCGATCTTGGGGTGACCACCTTCCAGTTCGTGATCAGCTGCTTTCCCGATATCATGCAGCAAACCGGCCCGACGGGCGATCTTGATGTCCAACCCGATCATCTCGGCAATCATGCCGGAAACGAATGCCACCTCGATACTGTGCTTGAGAACGTTCTGGCTGTAGCTGGTCCGGAAGTGAAGACGTCCCAGCATCTCGATAACCCGCTTGTGCAGTCCGTGAATCTCCAGTTCCTGGGCGGCTTCTTTCCCTTTTTTAACCACCAATTCATCGATTTCCGCCCGGGTCTCCTTGGCCAGTTCCTCAATTCTCGCCGGGTGAATCCTCCCATCTTCAATCAACTTGGCCAGTGTCCGACGACCCACCTCACGGCGAATGGGATCAAAACTGCTGACGATGACCACGCCTGGCGTGTCGTCAATGATCACATCCACGCCGGTTTCCTTTTCAAAGGCTCGGATATTCCGGCCTTCACGGCCGATGATCCGGCCTTTCATTTCGTCGCCGGGAATGTCGACGGTACTGGTGGTCGATTCGGAAGTATGTGGGGCAGCGTACCGATAGATGGACGAAAGAATGATCTCTTTTGATCTTTCTTCTACTTCAGCCTTCATCTTTTCATCGTGTTGCTGGATCAGGGTACCCACCTCGCTGGCAAGCTCATTCTCCATCAGTTTCAGCAATCGGCCCGTCGCTTCCTCCTTGCCCAAACCGGTGACTTCGTGCAGTTTTTTCTTCTGTTCTTCGAAAATCCTATCGATTTCCTTGGTTCGCTGTTCCGCGGCACGCAACTTTTCGCTAAGCCGACGCTGGGAGGCTTGCACGATCTGTTCCTGCTTCCCGAGATCATCCGTCTGCTGTTCCAGCTGACGCTGCTTCCTGTCAACGTCCTTTTGACTCTTTTCGATTTCCTTTCGAATCTTGTTGTTTTCACCGTCAAATTTCTCCTTGAGAGAAATCTGCTTTTCCTTGCTATCCAACTCGGCCTGTTTCAACAGGTTCTTTGATTCCTGCTGCGCATCAGCAATCAGCTTGTCTGCCACTGATTTGGCATCTTTCTTCCGAAGCATCAGAAAAACGTAGACGGCAGCGAAACCGGCAATGATTCCGCCACCGGCACCTATCAAGTATTCCATGAACTCAACCTCTTATTCGGCCGATGGAATCTGTCAACTTATCGAAAAGAAATATTCAGAGATATGATTCAGGTGGCCAGGACACAAAATGGATCCCTCCCCGTTACGGCAAACAGCCGCCCGGTTGGTTGAAATGAATCCATCGACTGCAAAACGGTTGACCTGCAACCCGAAATCGATGGACTGGAGGCTTGGGACGCCATCGACCGGGTTTCCAGTCTCCAACCGGAGACAACAGGAAAAGCCTCTTTCATACGTCCAGCCGTCAATTCAAAACCGGAGAGATCAAGAAGATCCCACCTTTTTCCGGCGACTGCTCCATAAGGAAACGAAGGTCGGCCTGACTGGCTTTGCTTTGACGGGTCTTGCTTTGACGGGTCTTGAAGGTCCGCCTTTTTCACTGGCGGCGAACCTGTCCTGAAACATCCCCCAAAACCGAGCAACCGGAAAAAGATCTCCATCATCAGCTCGATACCGGGTTTCATACTTGTTCTTGAATTTTCTCTTCAGCGGTGCGTCCGGAGTCTGGACGGGACGCACCGGTTCACTGCCATTCAACAGCGAACAGGATCGTGACAAATCAGATCAGCTTTTTGTTATTTGTTCTGTAATCTAATTCTGTAATTTGTCGTCCTTTTTCCAGGGCCAGCGAAAAAAAATTTCAGCACGGCCCCAACGAACGACACTCTTTTTTAGCAGATTACAGGCATTCCTGCCATCACAGGTGGATCCACTGCCCGGACCTGGATGTTTGAACCTGCGGATGAATGAAACAAAAATATTGATTTTTACAGTTATATTCCAGCCAGTCTCCCGATTTTCCCCGGAGTCAATTGGAGAACGGCGGTTGGGAACTAGAATATCAAAAGACTGGAAGTTTCAGGGCAGCTTGACACCAAGATGATTTTTTCCGCTTTTTCAAAACCGAAATGCGTTGTCTGCAAACGCAAATTCCACAACGTGGAATCCGTCAGAAGTATTGACCGCGAAGCCCTCGAAGACGCCCTGGCACTGGGGCAGTTCAGTTGCAGCCGTTGCCAAATCAAGTTTCATGGAATGTGTGGCAAGATCGGGCAGGCCAATCCCAAAACCGCAATTGTTACCTGCCCCAGTTGCAAGACCCGGATCAAACATGCCCTGCCCTTCCGCGTGGAAATCATCAAACAGGTATCCAGCCAACAGATCGGTGATCGAATTGAAGACGATTCCGAGGGTAACGAAAAATGAAGGGTGCAGCAGTCGCCCCATCGCTGGTGATTTGCATCCCCTTTTCTCCAGGAGCCGGACTCCGGCGAGGGACGCGGAAACCATCGAAATTACCCGGGTACCGTTCCCCACAGTGCCCCGGAAGACAGGGTTCACCCTGATCGAACTGCTTGTCGTGATCCTGATCATCGGGTTACTGACAGCCCTGCTGTTACCGGCCGTTCAGGCGGCCCGTGAATCGGCTCGCCAGATCTCCTGTGCGAACCACCTGAAGCAGATCGGCCTGGCCATCCACAATTACGAAGCTTCTTTTCGCCGGCTTCCACCAGCCTTCCTTTTGAAAGCCATGGGAGAAACCCGCGGTTCCTGGTCAATCCACGCCCGAATCCTGCCCTTCATGGAGCGTGAAAACCTGGGTTCGCGAATCGACCTGTCCATCGATTGGCATCAACAGATCGATACCGGCGTTCCGGCAACCCGGATCAACACCTACATCTGCCCCTCGGAGCCCAACGCCGATCCCCGGTACCGGGACGGTCAGCCCTACGTCCACCCCATCAACTACGGATTCAACTATGGAACCTGGAGGATTTACGATCCGCTTCAAAAAGAAGCCGGGGATGGTCCTTTCCAGGTCAATCGGGCAACCCGTTTCGCAGACGTCCTGGATGGACTCAGTAATACACTTTGCGCTTCGGAGGTCAAAGCCTACACATCCTACATCAGGAATTCTGACCAGGACCCTGGCAACCGTCCGCCGGCAAATCCCGATTTTTTTTCCGACGTTTCCGGCCAGCAGAAGCTGGGACCTGGACTGGACCAAAACACAGGGCACACGGTCTGGCCGGACGGCCGCGTGCACCACGCCGGATTCACAACCGTCTTTACCCCCAACACGGTAGTCCCCAGGAAAATAGGCGACCGAACCTACGATATCGATTTCAATTCATGGCAGGAAGGACGTTCGGAATCCAGAATCAGCTATGCAGCAGTGACTGTTCGCGCGTATCACCCGCAGATTGTCAACGGACTGTTGATGGACGGATCGGTAAGCTCCCTGTCCGAGACCATCGACCTGGATTTTTACCGTGCCCTGGGAACCGCGGCAGGAGGAGAAATCCACCGCTCGAATTTCGATTGAGCGTGAGCTCCGCAAACCGCCAACTGCCGCAATGGCAAGCCTGCCTGAAGAATGCGATTCAATGCAGGAAGCAAAAGCTGGAGCCCCGGTTGTGGACTGGCCGGTTCTTTTTGCCAGTGGCTTCCCTCTTTCCAGCCCCGGTTTGCAACCACCCCACCGACTCGACTAAATTGGGCTTTTTCACGCAGACCACTCCCGGGTTACTCTCCAACAGCCATGAGTCAAAAAATCGAACGCAGGAACTTTCTTTCGCGGACAGCCCGACTGGGGCTGTTCGGAGCGGTGGCCAACCGTCCTTCCCTGGCACTTGGGATCAATCATCCCAATGATCGTCCCCGGGTGGGGGTTGTGGGCACCGGGAGCCGCTGGGACCAGCGGGCCACCCTTGCCAACGGGCCGCACGGCCTCGGAAAGGAATTCCCCAAATTCAGTGATATCGTCGCGGTCTGTGATGTGGACGCCCAACGGGTGGAACGCGCCCGGGGACTGGTCAAGGACTGGCTCAAAGAGGCCCCCCGCGGTTACAGCAACTACCGGGACCTGATCGAGCGGGACGACATCGACATCGTCCATATCGTCACGCCGGACCACTGGCATGCCAAGGTTGCCATTGAGGCCATGCTGGCGGGCAAGGACGTCTACTGTGAAAAACCGATGACCCTGACTATCGAAGAGGGTCGCCTGATCAGCCAGGTCCAGAAAAAAACTGGGCGGATCATGCAAGTCGGAACCCAGCAACGGAGCCAGCGGCAGATGCTTACGGCCATTGCCATGATCCGGGATGGCCGACTCGGCAAACTCAAGAAGGTTCAGTGCGCCATCGGCGGTGCCCCCACGAGTCCAAAACTGGCCGTAACCGCACCTCCCCGACATTTTGACTGGAATCAATGGGTTGGCCCGGCCCCGCTGACTGATTTCCATTTCAAGGCCGGCGCACGCAACGAGGTCAGGAGCTGGTCGAGGTCGCATTACGAATTTCGCTGGTGGTACGAGTATTCCGGCGGCAAGCTGACCGACTGGGGAGCCCACCATGTGGACATTGCCACCTGGGGAATGGACAAAACCGATTCCGGTCCCGTCTCGGTTGACCCCCTGCTGGCGGAGCATCCGGTGGAATTCAAGGATGGGTATCCCGTTCAGCGGGATTGCTACAACACCGCCACTCGCTTCAACATCTCCTGCAAATACGCAGACGGCATGGAGCTGGTTATCCGGCATGACACCGGCAACGGCATTCTGTTCGAAGGGACCGAGGGACGGGTCTTTGTGAACCGCGGAAGACTGACAGGCAAACCGGCTGAGGAACTGAAAACCCGCCCCCTTTCCGAGGAGCAGCTTGAGAAAATCTACAAGGATCGCCCCCTGACCGACCACCTGGCAAATTTCTTTGCAGCGGTCAGCGACCGCAGGGAACCCGTCTCCGATGTCCACAGCCACCACCGCGCCCTTTCCACCTGCCACCTGGCGGGAATCGCCGCCCGCCTGGGCCGGAAAATCCGCTGGAACCCGATTCGGGAAGAAGTCATCGGAGATGCCCAGGCCCAGTCCTTTGTGGCCCGGGAGAAACGGAAGGGCTTTGAGATCCAGATGTGAAACCTTCCCGGGATGGCTGCCGGGTTCAGGAAACCAGTTTTTGCACCACCTTGCCACCAACATTGGTCAAGCGCAGGTCGAGCCCGCCAAACCGGCGGGACAACTTCTGGTGGTCAACTCCAAGCAGGTGCAACAGTGTGGCGTGAAAATCATTCACATGCACGGGATCTTCCACCGGGTCCCAGCCAAACTCATCGGTCTTGCCGACCACCTGCCCTCCCCTGACCCCGCCTCCCGCCATCCAGACGGAAAAGGCATTCGGGTGATGGTCGCGACCGTTCTTGCCCTGGGCCAGGGGCGTTCGCCCAAATTCTCCGGCAAAAACCACCAGCGTCTGGTCAAGCAATCCCCGCTGCTTGAGGTCCTGTAACAGAGCGGCCATCGGCTGATCCGCCATTCGGGCATTGTAGGAGAGAGCCTGGTCCAGCTCCCCGTGCTGGTCCCAGGATGCATGCATCAGGGTCACAAACCGGACCCCCCTTTCGACCAGACGACGAGCGTAAAGGCAGTTTCGGGCGAACGTCTGAAACACCCCTTTTCCACCTCCAATATTGGACTTCACGTCGGTCGGCTCGGGCCGGTTGACCCCGTAGGCATCGAGGGTCTGCTGACTTTCAGAGGACAGGTCCAGCGCCTCGGGGGCCGACGACTGCATGCGAAAGGCCAGCTCATAGGAAGCGATTCGACTTTCGATTTCATCATCCCCGGTCTTTTCCAGCTGAATCCGGTTCAGTTCCCGGATCGCCCGCAGGTTGGATGCCTGCATGTCCCGGTTCACCACTCGCGGCAGATCAAGGTTCAGCACCGGTTCTCCGCTGCTGCGAAAGACAACGCCCTGGTACGTCGATGGCAGGAACCCATTGGTCCAGTTGGAGGTGCCTCCACTCGAACCCCGATTGGCCGTCAAGACAACGTAGCCGGGAAGATTTTCGGCTTCACTTCCCAGTCCATAAAGCACCCAGGAACCGAAGCTCGGGCGGCCAAACCGTGGCACTCCTGTACTGAGCATCAACTGCGCCGGGTGATGATTGAATGCCTCGGTATGCATCGACCGTACCAATGCCAGGTCGTCTGCGCAGCCCGCGAGATGAGGAAGCAAATCCGAAATTTCGGTTCCCGACTCGCCATGCGGTCTGAATTTCCGACGGGTGCCCATGAGCTTGGCATCTCGCTTGATGAAGGCAAATCGGACATTTTGCGTCAGGGAGTCTGGCAAAGGCTGGCCTGACCGCGCGTTCAGGGTGGGCTTGGGATCAAACAGTTCAAGTTGGCTGGGTCCTCCAGCTGGATAAATAAAGATCACGTTCCTGGCACGGGCTCGAAACGGGGCTGGTTTCGCCGCCAGGGGATTCACATCGTCAGACTCCACCTCTTTGGCAAGTAGTTCCAGCAGCGCCGCGCCTCCCAGGCCACTGGCCGTGGATGTCAGGAATCGACGCCTTTGGAGCTGTCCTGGATTCAGATTTCCGGATGCAGTGTCAGCTGTCATTTTCACGGCAGTCCACGTGTTGAAAAAAAGAACTAATTCCGATTGATGAATTCATCCAGGTTGATCATGGCCCGGGCGACCAGGAACCAGGCGCCATATTCAACCGCTGACACCCCGGGTACAGCGGGCCCGATTTTGCCAAGGTGCTTCAACAGATCTTCCTCACCGGCAAACCGTTTTCGCGCGTCACTCAAAAGCTGCCGAATCACCACCAACTCTTGGGTGGCCGGCTTTCGTGCCAGGCAGATTTCAAAGATCTGTTCGATTCTGCTGGTCTCATTTCTGGCCTCCAAACGCAAAACCCGGCGAGCCAGGCTGGCAGCACATTCAACAAATACCGGATCATTCCAGAGTGAAAGGGCCTGCAGTGGGGTGTTGGATCTTTCCCGCCTCGTGCAACTGACATTTGAATCCGGAGCATCAAACAGCGACAACATCGGGTAGGGCGAAGTCCGCTGAAAAAAAGTATAGATACCACGTCGATAACGGTCGCCACCCTGGCTTACCTTCCAGGGCCCCCGATTGATCACATCCACAAACGCCAATTCGATTACACCAGCAGGCAACTGCGGATAAACGCTCGGTCCGTGCACCCGGGCATCCAGCAAACCACTTGTCGCCAGCGCCAGGTCCCGGATGACTTCGGCGGAAACCCGAATCCTGTTCTGGGAAGCGAGCAGGAGGTTTTCAGGATCGGCCTCTTGCAGGTCGGACCGACTGTCCGACGACTGCCGGTAGGTTGCCGAACCGAGAATCAGTCGATGAAACTGTTTGACATCCCAACCGCTCTGGACCAGGTGCCAGGCCAGGTAATCAAGCAACGCCGGGTGCGTGGGCTTTTCCCCCTGGGTGCCAAAATCACTCTCGCTGGCCACCAGCGGCCGACCGAAGTACTGATTCCAGACACGATTCACATAAACCCGTGGTGTCAGGCCGTTGGAGGGCTGCATCATCCAGTTGGCAAGATCCAGGCGGTTCGGCCTCCGTCCCTGAACCGGCAACTCGGGCAGAAAGCCGGGAGTACCGATCCCCACGCTGGGCCCCTTGTCCAGGAAATTACCGCGAAGATGAACAAAGGCCTCACGTGGTTTGGCCCGCTGCGATAGGGTCTGCGCCATGTCGGGCTCCAACCGCGGCGGATTGGCCTTCAGGTTCAGCAGTTGCTTTTTGAGCGAAGACGCGGCCGGGTCTGCCTCAACAAAATAATCAACCAGGTTTTTCAATTCTTCGCCTGACGGCTTCCCGCGACTCGCTTCCACGATTCTGAGTGCCTTCTGCAACCCACGGGAATCGCCAGCAAGCAAACGGACCTCGGCGTCGGTAAGAACACGATTGTAAATCCGCAGGTCATCGATTGTTCCCTTGTAGAATGTCCCGCTCTTTCGTCTCCCCACGCGCCACGGCTCTTCGATGGCAAACTCCCCCTCCAGGGTGTCATAAAAGACCTTCAGCTCGGTCTTTTGCCCATCGATAAAAAGATTCACCCCGGATGCCTTTTTCGATCCGTCGTAGGAAAAGAGAACATGCTGCCAAACATCCTTTTTCAGTCGGGCTGAACGGGGAGTGACCTTGATCGCATTCCCGGGCCATTTATCGACCAGGTGCACCTCCAGCAGCCCCTGGTTGTTGGTAAAGTCAATCCCGCGAAAATCCTGGTGTTCATCCATGCGGGTCAGGATCGCCCCCTGGTTTTCCACCGATCGCACCCAGGCCGAACAGGTAAAGGGCTCGTCACTCCCAAATCCGGAAACGCCTGAAAGCTCCAGGTGCTGCCCAGATCCGTCAAGATAGAGTGCGCCCCGGGGTGATTTGTCGATTTCAGCAGTGGGCACATCCTTGCCGGCCACCGCTGAAAGGTTTCCGGGCCCCTGGAACCGGACCGGCTGACTGGAAACCCGATTGACCAGCATCTTTTTCTCATCACCGTCCAAAGGGAGAAAAGCGATCAGGCCGTCGCGGGAAGGTTCTGCCTTACCTGCCGGAAAACGGCTTTGCATCCTCCTGACAAGCGCATCAACGTTGCTCCGCAGTTTGCCCCGACGGGAACCCAACTGGCCCTCAAGACGTGCCAAATTCAACCGGTAGTCGTCCTCCAACCTGCGGAAAGCCCGGATTTGGACAGGGGTGGGATCGAGGGGATGTGCCGATTCATCGGCATCATTGAAAAAGGCATACAGTTCAAAGTATTCCCGCTGCGTGATCGGGTCGTACTTGTGGGAGTGGCACTGGGCGCAGCCAACCGTCAGGCCCAACCAGACCGAAAAGGTGGTATTGGTCCGATCAACGGTCTGCTTGACCCGATCCTCTTCACGATCGATCCCACCTTCGTTATTGGTTAACGTATTGCGATGAAAACCGGTGGCGGCCCGTGTTCTGCTGTTGGCATCAGGCAGCAGGTCTCCTGCCAACTGCTCGATGGAAAAGCGGTCAAATGGAAGGTTGGTGTTCAGGGCTTCAATGACCCAGTCGCGGTAATGGTAGGCATTGGGTCGCGGCTTGTCCTTCTCGTATCCATCACTGTCGGCGTAACGGGCCTGGTCCAGCCAGATTCTCCCCCAACGCTCGCCAAAATGGGGTGAGCCCAGCAGATCATCCAGCATCCGGGGGTACCAGTCGGAAGAGGAATCGTTTTCCCACCTCGCCAGTGCCGCCGGCGCGGGTGGCAATCCGAGAAGATCGAGATGAACCCGGCGAATCAGGGTCTGTTTTTCCGCTACCGCGGAAGGAGTGATGCCGTGAGCTTCCAGCTTTCGCAGGACAAAATGATCCAGCCCATTGCGTGGCCATTCAGTACGCTTCACACGGGGAACGACCGGTGGTCTCAGGGGTTGCCAGGCCCAATGTTCCGCAATGCCCTGGTCCCTTGAACCACTTTCCCCGATTTCGATGCCCTCCGGCCAGGGTGCACCCTGCGCGATCCACTGCCGGATGCGGGCGACCTCTGCCTCGGACAACCCTTTTCCTTCGGGCGGCATGCGTTGTTCCCCGGTACTTCCGATCCTTTCCAGCAGGGGGCTTTGCCGTGGCCGGCCGGGTACAATCGCGATCCCCTGGTCCCCTCCCTGGAAAGCCCCGGTTTTACGATCCAGGCGAAAACCGGATTCCCGCCGGTTTCTGCCGTGACAATGCAGACAATGTTTACAAAACAAAGGGGCGACGTCCGCTTCAAACGGATCGGTTTTCCGCTCCTGCTGCGCGAGGAGCGAGCGTTCGGTCAGCAGGCAGCAAGCCAGCAGCACCAGGAAAAAGGTCGGGGCGAATGGAAAACGGGTGTTCACAATTTTTAGTTACCGATCGGGATTCGTTTCGGGCAATTCCGATTCGATTTCCCTGGGTGCGATTTTTTCCAGGTCCAGCTTGTACATGATTTGATTGTAATCATATCGGGGTGTGCCGACCCGGGTCTCGGAAAACATTTTTGTATAAGTCCCTTCGAAAAAAATCTCCCTCCCGTCTTTCCTGTCAAAGTAAGGATGATGCCGGGGATTGTAGAAACTGTATTGATCATGGGTCACGACCTTGACCACGTTTTTCCACGGCCCCTCGAGGCGATCTGATTCGGCATACCAGATCTCGCCAAGCAACGAACTCCCCCAGCTTTGCACAGCGATCATGATGAATTTTTTCCGATAGTCGTTCCAGGCGACTGAGCCGCTGGCCAACTGAATGGATTCCTCCTGTTTGTCAAAGGCTTTGCCCTGCAGCAGCGCAATCGATTCATGCGGGCGAATCAGCTTCTGTGCAAGCAGTTGCTTTTCCAGCGACGGAGTGATCGGCGGCGCATTTTTCTTCCAACCTGTCCGGAGCTGGCCACGGGTATCCCGATCCAGCATGTCGGCAGTCACCACCGGTTTTCCATTGCGATGCTCAAGACGGACACCGGAACGAAGACAGGTGTAGGATTCATACTGCCCGGGATCTTTGACAGCCTCCAGGTTGGCGGCCACTCGAACATGGGGAAACGGTGTGGAAAAATAGAGGTGCTCGCCGGCTGCGGTTTTCCACCGCAGCGTCTGTCCATCCGGATAGGCCGGCGCATCCAGTGGGAATTCCCTGTATTTTTCGAACTGCTGTTTCTGGTCGTTGTAGAGAACCAGGCCACGCTCGTAGGGAATCATGGGCGGCTTGATTTTTTCATACTTTGCCAGCAGGGATTCCTGGCCACCTGAGTGGATCACGAAAGCTCCAAAAATCCAGGTGGGTCCCTTCCCCGGGACGGGTGCCATTTGCCGGACAAAGCCCTTTTCGTTCTCGAAGTACCGCAAACGGATTCCCAGCCCGGGATCGCCAAGCGAAGGCAGGGGCGAGGTCGCTCCACTCACCTGGAAATTACCCAACGGGTAGCCCGCCCGGTTGGTATCGCCCCAGAACCAGTAGAGCTTTCCCCGGTAAACGGCGTTCACGACGCTGTCACAACCGGTGACCTGGGCGTTCAATTCCGGTTGTGCCATCGGGTGCCTGATTCCCAGGCGAATGGAGTCCCGGTAAATGCCTGACCCGGTGATCCGATACAGGCGTTCCGCAAGGTTGAGTCTCTTCAGCTTTACCAGGGCGCGGGCTCCCGGTTTGGTTTGCAGCTTGACACCCCGGTAACCGAAACCGTCTTTTTGGAACTGGTAGCCGTGGGACTCGACATGAAAGAAAATCTCCCGGTTCATCAGGTCGGGTTCGTCAAAGGCGATATTCCCCAGCGAGTCTGAAAAAAAACGGATCCCGTTGACCGTACGAAGTTGCACCAGCGGAATTCCGCGACCGGTTTCGGCATCCAGCACCCGGATCCCAAAGGGTTCCGTGCCGTGGGACCCACCCTCATGAAACATCCCTGCAGACACCCTTTGAAAGGAAAACGTCCCTCCGCACCCAATCGCCAGCAGGCAGACAACCCACCTCAACCTGCAGGATTTCAAACCCGACATTTCACTCTCCACATTTCTTTCTTCGAACCTGTGCGGAACCGGTCAATCAGCAATTCACCCGGCCACCGGCTTGCCGATTCTTCCTCACGTCAGTCCTGTTGCCAGCGGCCATTCCGGCAGTTGCTTTGCGCCGGCAGCACAGTTATTTTCATGACAGTCCGTGACTTTTATTTTTAACGATCCACCATGAAAAAACAGCAAGCCTCCCCGACCTCAAGCTCACGCCGATCCTTCCTCAAGTCAACTTCTGCTTTGGCCGCAGGTTCGGTGACGATTCCCTATTTTTTCGCACAATCGAATCCCACCTGTCATGCCAGAGAAAAGAATGACCGCCCCCTCCTCGGCTTGATAGGCGCGGGTGGCCAAGGCACTCATGACGCGCGACGTGCCCGGCCGTTCGCCGATATCGTGGCCATCGCGGATGCGGACGAAAATCACGCAAACCGGGGAAAACAGCAACTTTCCGGAGGAAATGCCGCAACCTTTCGGGATTATCGCAAATTGCTTGAAAAGAAAGAAATCGATGCCGTCATCATCGGAACCCCCGATCATTGGCATACCCGTATCTGCATCGATGCACTGAAAGCCGGCAAGGATGTCTACTGCGAAAAACCGCTGACACTGACTATTGAAGAGGGGCAGATCCTCTGCCGGGTGGTCAAGGAAACAGGCCGGGTATTCCAGGTGGGCACCCAGCAGCGAAGCGAACCGGCGCACCTGTTCCTGAAAGCGATTGCCCTGATCCGGGAAGGCCGGATCGGAGAGGTCAAAAAGGTGCAAGCCGCGATCGGTGGCGCCCCGCAGGGAGGCCCCTTCAAAACCGGGGATCCCCCACAGAACCTGGATTGGGACCTGTGGCTGGGGCAGGCTCCCAGTGTTGAATACCGCCGTGAAAGGTGCCATGGCAACTTTCGCTGGTGGTACGAGTACTCTGGCGGAAAAATGACCGACTGGGGCGCCCATCACGTGGATATCGCTCATTGGGCACTGGGAGCAGACGACACCGGTCCAGTCTCTGTCGAAGGGACTTCTACTCACCCGGTCCCCTTCGAGGATGGGATGCCGACGAAGGATGACAGCTACAATACTGCCACCCAATTCCATGTGAACTGCAAATTTGCTGATGGGCGTGAAATCGTGATTCGCCACGACACGGACAATGGCTGCCTGATCGAGGGAACCCGGGGCCGCATTTTTGTGAACCGGGGAAAACTGGTGGGCAAAGCGGTCGATGAACTGAAGGAGAACCCACTTCCCGAGGGAGCGATCGAAAAAGCATACCGGGGCAAAAAGCCGGGCTATCACATGCGTAATTTTGTGGAGTGCATGAAGGATCGCTCGCTGCCGATCTCGGATGTTTTCTCCCACCACCGCGCGTTGACAACCTGCCACCTGGCCAACATCGCCATCCGCCTGGGCCGAAAGATCAACTGGAACCCGCTGGCGGAGAAAATCGTGGGGGACGCCGAGGCGGCTGCATGGGTCCGAAGGGAACAGCGAAAGGGATACGAAATCTCGGGTTAGCCGCCAAGACCTGACGGCAGGGAACCGACGACTGGGAACTGGGCGCGAAGTGTGCAAAGGTGGAAGGTGCACCGGGGATCACGATAAATAACCCTTCCGAGGAAATCACAACTCCCAACAGTAGCGGACACCGGCCGGAAAACTCCGTTTCGTTTTTTACCATTCGCC
Source organism: Planctomycetota bacterium (assembly GCA_036336715.1). Lineage (GTDB taxonomy): Bacteria > Planctomycetota > Planctomycetia > Pirellulales > Pirellulaceae > JABAAE01. The sequence continues at coordinate 123 of JAYZFP010000060.1, read as the reverse complement.
TTAACCAAGTCACGGGGTACTCAGTCAGAGGCGCTCAGTCAGGGGCACTCAGTCAGGGGCACTCAGTCAGGGGCACTCAGTCACGGGCTCTCAGGCCAGGGCATCTTTCGGGGTTTTCTAGCC
>JAYZFP010000059.1:0-8919 GCA_036336715.1 Planctomycetota bacterium | reverse complement strand
GCAAACTCGTCAAAGGGAATCTCAAAATGACGGTCAATTTTTACTTCCTGCTGGAGTTGAAGAGTTTTTTCACCCTCTTCCATCGAGGTTCCGGCTGAGGAATGTAAAAGTGGGTGGAGGGAAATGTGGTACAGGTTCGCGTTCATTTCTTCTTGTCCCGTTTCGCATAGAGGTTGGCAATTTCACACCGCCCCGTGGTATGAACCGCCAGTGGGCCGGGTTTTCCACTGACCTGATCGGATTCGAGCGCCGTTTTTCCATTGCAGGTAACCGTGAGTCGGCTGTTTCTGCAGTCGATTTGCAGGCGATTCCAACCTTTGCCCCCGGGGAGCACGCTCTTGGGGAAGGTGGTCGGATCGATTGAGACATCACGGAAATGAAAAGTGGGAATTGTGTCACCACTGCGGAAATCGACCAGAAGGCTTCCGTCCTCGAAGACTTCCCTGGATTTGAGGGAGCCTGCTGAATCCTTTGTGTGGACCAGTCGCCAGTCTTTGGCCGCCCAGTCTGCCGTGGCCTGCCAGTTGGCCAGGTCGATCCCTTCGTAGAGTGCTCGGAATCCACGGTCGGCGATGGCTACGAAGTCCCGTTCAATCGGCGTTTCAGGCAGAACCTTGATCCTCATGTTACGGTAATGCACGACCCCTCCCTCGGACTCAATGCAGATATAGCCTTTCCTCGGGTTGCATTCTTTGCCCCGGGTAACCACTTTTCCGTTGACGGCCAGTGAAATCGTGCCGTCGCGGCACTCGATGCGGTAATGATTCCATTGGGGGCTGGGTTTGGAACGGTTTTCCGTGGGAAAGGCCCGACTCCCTCCCCGGCCGTTGACAGGGATCATTTTGGCACCATGGATCGGGAAAATGTCTCCGTGAACGGTATGCCCTCCCCCATTGCCATAGGCGTTTTCCAGCACCTGTACTTCGATGGAACGGTGGAAAGGTACTCCCCGGGCAGTGATGTCGTCTGCCCAGACAAAAATACCGGCGTTGCCCCGGGGGACCATGTGTCTCCACTCTACTTCCAGGAGAAAATTCTGGTACATCCTGGTCGTTCGCAGTTCACCAATCGGCTTGCCGGAACAAATCAGCATGTTGTCACGAACGGACCATGTGGATTGGGCCGTATTGACCCTTTGCCAACCATCCAGGTTTTTTCCGTTGAACAGTGGTACAAATCCATCCTGCTTGGCTGCCTGCTGGGAGAAAACCGGACGGGCGAGCAGTGCAACTAACAGGATTAAAGGTAGTCGGTTCATCAACTTGAATTCCATCTGGAGAAAAAATGAATCCCTGGTCTGGTTTCGGGGGTGCACTTCCGATTATGACAAAAATTTCCCAGCGGTGTCCGGTGTCGTGTTCGAAAATTCAATCACCCCCCTCGGATTTGCCATCGTGATCAGGCCAGTCCAGCCGTTCTCCCCGGTACCGTTCCCGGTGCGTATGGGATCCGCCAGTTATGCTGGATCAACGCTTTGGTCTCCTTTTCCCGGGCGGCAACAGGTCTCAGGGCCATGGAAGCAGTTACCGTTCTGCATCGGGAAAAACCGTAGAAAAAAACGTGGGATCACTCCGGCAGACTGGCAGTGGAAAAAATCTTTCTGAAACGGTGGTGCCTGGGAGGGATTCCCGCAACAACGGTTGATTCCTGGAGCCTGTCATTGTTCAGGAACGAAATCCAGGATACGGGTACCTGGCGACTGTCAAGGTTCCTGAAAGCCACCAGTAACCGGATGGCACCAGAATACGGAAGCCGAGACCGGTCTGGAAAAAGATTCGTCTCAAGGTGCTGCCAGAGTTTGGGGCATTTGCCGAACCCCAATCCCTTCAGTAGGCTGGATCGCCGGGTCGCGTCCGCCCTGGTGAGAACAACGGGCAACGTGCCCAGCATCTTTGTTCCGTTTCGTCCGCTTGCACGGAAGGCCCTGCTCTCATGCTCAGTTGCATTCTGCTTCGCCTGGGAGTGTTCTGTCCGGTTCTCACCCTGCTTTCGCTGGCAACGATGGGGCAGGAATCCTTCCCCCCGAGACAGGTGCTGGGTATTCGTTCGCAATCGGATGAATTCAAGCGGATCGTCGACAGAATTTGCAATCCGGCGACCGACATGATGGCTGACACCCAGTTGAAACGATCTGGCGTGTACTTCCGGTTGACGGAAAAAAATGCATTCTGCAGGCGGGCCAGCTGAATCTTCGTTCCGCGTTGGGAGGCTACCCCTACGTGTTTTTGACCGCTCCCGAGGCGGCCTTCGGCAGATCACTGTACGGCATTTATTCCGATCTCGGCTATGGTGCCGAAAGCATCCTGAAGCAGCGGAATCGAACAATGGTGGCATTGGTCCTGCGTTACCCCACAGGCATCCGGTTCAGTGGGGAGCAGGGTGGGCAGGGGCCCCTGGCAGGTAACGAATACGACCAATTTATTTATGTTCCGACCTGGAAAACGCTTTTGCACTGTTGGCACGGTTGGCGGGCGATCCGAGCCCGGACCCGAAAAATCCCCGTCTCCTCCAATTCAGTGACGAGGCGGAGCGGAACCTGGCCAGGTATTATCCGGCGGAACGGCGAGATCACATTGAAAAACTGCCCCATACGTTGCTGCGGATTGCGGGGGGACCCGATTGGGAATATCGGAAGCTGCTGGAAACAAAAATGGGGATGAATTCTCATTTTCGTGGGGTGGGATTGACGGAAAATACATTGAATTCAGCCGACACAAGAAAGGGGTTGCCAGAATGGATCGGCCCCAACCGGAAGCTTGAAGACCTTGTTGAATATGCGGTCATCGATATGGGCCGACTGGCATTCGTTGAGTTGCATGACGTCAAATAATGCGGATGCAAAACTCTCTGGAGGCGGACCGGTTTCCCCCATTACCGCGGGGAGGGTCACCGGCCGGAGGTGAGTTTCCACCAGTACGGGTGGTTTGGCACTTCAGGCGGATAGGGCGAGATCGATCGCGTCGAAAATCTGGTCGATTTCATTTTCGCTGATGGCAAGTGGGGGCATGATGATGATTGTGTTGCCCAGCGGGCGAAGGCGGACCCCGTATTGCTGAACTGTGTGGCAGAATTGGTAGCCAGCATGAACCGCCTCTTCGTCCGGGCCGACTCCGAGATCAAAGGCGGCTACCAGGCCGAGGGAGCGGGGCGCATTCACCCCGGGGCGATTCCGGAGCAGGGCGATGCGATGTTCCAGTTTTTGGATTTTGGGTTGCAGCTTCTGGAGGGTTTGTTCTTTTTCAAAAATCTCAAGGTTGGCCAATGAAACGGCTGCGGCCAAAGGATTGCCGGCAAAGGTGTGTCCGTGGTAGAGCGTTTTGGACTCCGAAAAATCGCCCAGGAAAGCATCGAAGATTCTGTCACTGGTCAGGGTGGCTGAAATGGGCAGGTAACCGCCACTGAGTCCTTTTCCCAAGCAGAGGATGTCCGGTTGGACCTGTTCCGTTTCGCATGCGAAAAGGCTGCCCGTACGGCCAAACCCCACAGCGACTTCGTCGGCAATCAGGAAGACGTCGTGCTTTCGGGCCAGTTCCGCCATGCCCTTGAGGAAGCCGAAGGGGTGAATCTTGATCCCGGCGGCCCCCTGGATGCGAGGTTCCGCCACGATGGCAGCAATTTCATTTCCCCGGCTTGCCAAAAGCTGGTCAAGTGTTTCCAGGCTCTGGTTCAGAGCGTTTTCACGCTCCGAATCATTCGACCACTCGTATGCATTGGGTGCGTTGAAGCGAATGGGTTCAAACAGCAATGGCTTGAAAAGCCGGTGGAACAGGGGAACGTCCCCGATACTGACAGTACCCAGGGTGTCACCGTGGTAGGCGTCGCTCAGGGCGACGTATTTTGTTCGTCCCGGTTGAGGGGATTCGCACTGCTGCCAGTATTGGAAAGCCATTTTGAGGGCAACCTCTATGGCATTCGCCCCATCACTGCAGAAAAAAACATGATTCAATCCGGCTGGAGTGACATCTACCAGCCTTTTGGCTAACTGGATGGTGCGAGTCTGGCTTGCCCCCAGGTTGGTGACGTGTGATACCAGGTCCACCTGTTCCTTGATGGCTCGGTCCAGAGCCGGGTGCCGGTGCCCATGTACGTTGCACCAGAGACTGCTGACACCGTCGATTACCTCGTTCCCGTGGATATCGTTCAGTCGACATCCCGAGGCACTCTGGACCACGAAGGGGTCGTAATGTTTCATCTGGGTAAAGGAGTGCCAGACGTGCTCCCGATCCCACTTTTCCAGCTGCTCAGGGCTTGGGGAATTTTTCTCTTGGACGAAAGCTGGGGCACGATCGATGCCGGGGCGGGTGCTCATTTCAGGAAGGCCTTACCATTCGACGGATACCGATTCACCCACCTGGATTCCAAGCATTTCAGAAAGGGGAATTCCTATCAGCTCGATCCGCAGGGTTTCATTTTCAGGCAGCAGCGCGACAAACGTCGAATCGGGTTGCCCGTGATCGGCCGGGTAGATGCCAACGGTCTGGTGTCCACCTACCGAAACCGAAACGTTGTCATCCCTCGGTGCATCTGTCAATTGTTCCGCGGTGATGTCCGTTACCAGTCCACCGGAATCACTCAGCGAGACGACGGAACCAACTATCTTGTTAGGCAAGGAACTGCTCCTGGCAAGTTGAAAAAGAAGAGATGCCTGAATCATGGATTTTAGGCCGAATTCCAGATTTCGCCAATCTGAGTTCCGTATCCGGGCGGGTCAGTTCTCCCTGTCGGAGCGTGTCAGGGTAACCGCCAGATCAAGGGGGCGATGGAAAAGCTGTGCAGCATTGCCCTGGTTGACCCCCAGTTCCAGCCTGCCGTTGGACCCGAATAGAGCCATCAGCGTACCCGTTGGCTGGCTCGCGTAAGTGGAATGGATGCCTGACAGATGCCTGCCTTCGGCCTCAATCCTGACCGCGACGGGCTCCACATCCGGCCAGATCCGATGGATATTGGTAATCATGTTTCCAAAACGGTCGATCCACATGACCTGGCCGACAATTCTCTCCGCGGTCAGGGTGGCCGCAGGCACCGCGGGGGGCGTGATGGACTCCTGGTCGACCTGGACCCCCAGATCTGAAGGGTGGGTGCCCAGGCAGAGACGGGTGGCTATGGGGGCCATGATGTCCCGTCCATGAAAGGTCGAAGAACTTTCGGGAAAACGGTCCTGGTGCACCCGGTAGACCGAATCTAGCTTGAAACGCAGTTGGATTTCCGAGATCAGCCCGTTGTCCGGAAGCACGAAGAACTGATCATTGGCTGTTGCGATCAGGATCGGACGTGGGGTTCCGACGCCTGGATCCACTACTGCCACGAATACGGTTCCTGGCGGAAACGCTGCCACGCAGTCGGCCAGGACAAAGGAGCCTTCCCGGATGGCATGGGGGGTGATCGAATGGGTCAGATCGACAATCGTGGCCCCCGCGTGGATTTCTAGGATTTTCCCTTTCATCTGCCCGACGTAGGGGCTGTCGGGACCGAAATCAGTGAGAAGTGCGATGGCAGGAGACATGGATTCTTTTCAGCGGTGGCTATCTCAAGGGCGTCCGGCGACGATCATCATCCGTCGATCAGGCCGATCAGGATTTCCCTGACCTTGCCAGGGTTGGCGTTCGGGTTTTTCTTTTTTGCCTGGCCAATCAGGGGCCCGATCGCCTGGGGTTTTCCTCCCCGGTAGGCCTCGACCACCTGGGGATTGGCTGCCAGCAAATCCTGGCAAATCGCTTCAAGTGCCGAATCGTCGACCGCCTCAATTCCAAGCTCCTTCATAATGGCTTCGACCTCCAGGTCCGTCTGAAGGAGTTTTTCAAAAACATCCTTGCCGCGGGAATTGTCAAGTTCTCCGTCCTGGATCTTCCTGACAAGCGTTCCCAGTCGGGTAGCCGATACGGGAAAGGAGCTGATCGCCAGTTCCTTTTCTTTCAGGTAACCCAGCACACCCTGCTGCATCCAGTTGGCCGCCAACTTGCCGGATCCCGAGAGATCGGCAACCGACTGAAAGTACTCGGCGAACTCACGGCCTTGATTGACGATCACCTCGGCATCGTAATCCGAAAGACCGTGTTTTTTGCAGAGCCGGTTTCTCAACGCCGCTGGCAGCTCGTTCATGGAGGAACGAATGGTATTTACCTGTTCCTCGGAAATGGTAACCGGAACCAGGTCCGGGTCCGGAAAGTAACGATAGTCGGCGGAATCTTCTTTTTCCCTCTGGATGGTTGTTTTCTGTTCAGCGTCATTCCAGCCGCGTGTTGTCTTGGCTCCCTGTTCGAGGGTGATCCCTTCCCGTTGCCATTGTTGCCATTGCCGGTCGGACTCGAATTCGAGTGCCCGCTCGACCGCTCGAAAGCTGTTCAGGTTCTTGATCTCGACAATCGGTGTGGCGACTGTGGAGTCTTCATCCTCGATGTGCAGATTGACATTGGCGTCGACACGCAGGCTCCCCTCCTGCATGTTGCAGTCTGATACCCCGAGATATTCCAGCATCAGTTTCAGTTCGGTGAGATAGGCCCGGGCTTCCAGCGGGGAACGGATATCCGGTTCAGAGACAATTTCCAGTAGCGGGGTACCGGTTCGGTTCAGGTCGATGCGGGTGTCCGCTGAACCGGCAACTTCGTCATGGACGCTTTTTCCGGCATCTTCTTCAAGGTGAGCCCGGATCAAGCGGATGTTTTTCGAGGCAAACCGCTCCTTGGGGTCGGAGATCGCAATCCACCCGGGTCCACAAATCGGCAGGTCGAACTGGCTGATCTGGTAACCCTTGGGGAGGTCGGGATAGAAATAATTCTTCCGGTCCCACTTGGAAAAGCGGGAGATTTCACAATTCATGGCAAGCCCGGTCTTGATCGACAGCTCCAGGGCCTTGCGGTTCAAGACGGGTAAGGTTCCCGGCATGCCGGTGCAAATCGGGCAGGTCTGCGTATTGGGCGATGAGCCGAAGGTCGTACGGCAGCCGCAAAACAGTTTGCTTTCGGTTTGAAGCTGGACATGGACCTCCAGCCCAACAATCATCTGGTAGGTGTCTTTCTTCATGAGGGATCTCCGGCGGGGGTCATTTGGGGATCCTGCTGGTGCCAGTCGGTTTGTGACTGAAAGGCGTGGGTCGCCTGCAACAGGCGGGACTCGGAGAATGCCGGCCCCTGAAGCTGAAGTCCGATCGGCAATCCTTCCGCAGAAAAGCCGGCTGGAAAAGAGATGGCCGGGATACCCGCCAGGTTGGCGATCACCGTGTAGATGTCTCCCAGGTACATGTCCAGCGGGTTGGCACTTTTTTCACCTGTTTTGTATGCCGGTGTCGGGGTTGTTGGACCCAGTATCAAGTCCACCTGCTGGAAAGCCTGCTTCAGTTCATCCTGGATCAGCCGCCGGGATTTGAGGGCTTTCAGGTAATAGGCATCGTAGTAGCCGGAACTCAGTGCATAGGTGCCCAGCATGATCCGTCGTTTAACTTCCGGGCCAAAGCCCTGCGAACGAGTTTGGCGATACATCCTCAACAATTCGTTTTCTGACCTGTCCCTGTTTTCCGCAGGCAATGTTTTCCGCAGTCCGTAATGGGCTCCGTCGTACCGGGCCAGGTTGCCGGAGGCTTCGCAGGAAGCCACCAGGTAATAAGTCGCGACACCATAGGAGGTCATGGGGAGGGAAATCTCGACAAATTGAACCCCCCGTTGTTCAAAGGTTGCCCGGGCCTGATCCAGCGATGCGCTGATTTCCGGGTTCAGTCCCTCGTTGAAATATTCCCGGGGAAGCCCGATTTTCAAGCCTTCGAGCGAGTTGCCGAGCCCGGCCAGGTAATCCTCGCCAGCTACCGATGCACTGGTGGAATCACGAGGGTCGTGTCCCACGCAATGGTTCAGAAGCAGGGCCGTGTCACGGGCATCATGAGCCAGGATTCCTATCTGGTCGAGGCTGCTGGCAAAGGCAACCAGTCCATAGCGGCTGATTCGGCCATAAGTGGGTTTGAGACCGGTGACCCCGCAGAAAGCCGCTGGCTGACGAACCGACCCCCCTGTGTCGCTACCGAGCGAGAGGGGCGCCATACGGGCTGCAACGCAGGTCGCGGCCCCGCCGCTGCTTCCTCCCGGAACATGCGACGGGTTCCAGGGATTCCGTGTCGGTTGAAAGGCCGAGTTTTCCGTCGAGCTGCCCATGGCAAATTCATCCATGTTCGTCTTGCCGAGCATTACGGCCTTCGACTGCCTGAGCTTTTCCACAACGGTCGCGTCATAGGGCGAGAGGAAAGATTCCAGCATCCGGGAGCTGCAACTGGTGACCTGGTCCCTGACGCAGATCACGTCCTTGATGGCGATCGGGATGCCCGCCAGTCCGTCCCGTTTGTTTTCACTTCCGTCAAGGGTCCGGGACTGCTGCAACGCTTGCTGGCCATCGAAACGGAGGAAGGAACCGATTGCTGTGTCGTGTCTTTCGATCTGCCGTACAAAGCTGTCTGCGACTTCCTCCGCAGAAAACTGGCCTGCTTTTAATCCAGCGACCAGGTCGAAAGCGCTCTGTTGTATGTGATTCATGTTTTGGTTTCCGCCGGGCGATGGCTGTTTGGATACGCCAAATGATCAGGATTTCCCTGCTTCTCCGAGAACTGCCGGTACGAGGTAAAATTCACCATCCGACTTGGGGGCATTCTGCAACAGTTTGGAACGGTCCGTACTTTCACAGGCAGTGTCCTCGCGGAGGGCATTCAGGATATCACCGGGATGGGCCAGTGGTTCCACTCCCTCGGTGTCCAGGGCAGCGAGTTGATCCGCATATTCAAGGATTTTGCTCATCTCGATACGGAGTGGTTCGATTTCCTCCGCGGACAATTCGAGCCGCGCAAGGAGGGCTACCTTTTCAATGGTTTCCTTTTGCATGTTTCTTTCGAGTTTGCTCTGGGAATGGGGTTCGAAGAATTAACATGTTAACCGAGAAAGGAAT